>CAUSYJ010000139.1:0-4527 GCA_963535845.1 uncultured Alloprevotella sp. | reverse complement strand
ACCTACTTGTTGCTGGACATGAGCTGAACAAGCCAGAACTACTCTTCGAGAAAATCGAGGACGAAGTAGTGGAAGCACAAATCAAGAAGCTCGAAGAAACGAAGAAAGCCAACGAAGCGGCCAACTACAAAGCTGCGCCCATCCGCGCAGACGTTGACATCGAAGAGTTCTCAAAGATGGATCTCCGCGTGGGAACTGTGTTGGAATGCGAAAAGGTTCCCAAGGCCGACAAGTTACTCCGATTCCTCATCGACGATGGTTTGGAGAAGCGCCAGATACTGAGCGGCATCGCTAAATACTACAAACCCGAGGATCTCCTTGGGAAGCAGGTGGTTTTCATAGCCAACCTCCCCGCTCGCAAGCTCCGCGGCCTCGACAGCCAAGGGATGATTCTCAGCGCCGTAAACAACGACGGCAGCCTCTCTGTGATAACCGTCGACCGCCCAGTTAACCCCGGATCGGAAGTAGGATAAAACCACCAATAGGATAGGAAGCCCCCTCCATCTCCCCCATAAGGGGGAGTGCTCAGATGCCTCTTGCAAGCAGACAGAGCCCTCCCCTCTACGGGAGAAATAGAGGGGGCTTTTTTCGCTCCTATATGTATTCTTTCTCAGAATAGTCGGCTGGCTCGCCTCTTCTGATGTTTTCTCCCTTATCCTTTATCTGTTAAACACCCCAATAATATGTCCCGCCTTCTTATCTTTCATCCTGCCTTAGCCCCTTATCGGCTCGATTTCTTCAATGCGCTGGGGAAGATTTTCGACTGTAAAGTCGTTTTCTTGCAGCGGCAGAACGACGAATTGCTCATTCAGCAGCAAGAACTGCTCAAGAATGCCACGTTCCGCTACGAATATCTCGACCAACACTTCAAACTCTTTGGGCGCGACATCAATCTGGGCTATTGGCAAACCATTCGCGCCTTTCAGCCCGACGTGGTGCTTTGTTGCGAATATACCTTATCGCTCTGGGCAACTTTGGCCTATCGCACGCTCCACCGCAGCAAATTTCGCCTATATACTATGACCGACGACAGCCAAGACATGGCCGAAGCGCGGCAAGGCGGAAAACGACGCCGACAAATGTATCTGTTGCGCCACATTGACGGTCTGGTAACTATTAGTCCCGAAATGGCCGATTGGTACAAGCATAACAGTCCGGCGCGCCGCCTATTCAGTTTCCCCATTATCCGCGATGAGGAACGCTTCCGTGCAGAACAATCGCTCATTGCCCCCTTTGCCGCCACACACGTGAGCCGCTGGCAGTTGGAGGGTAAGAAGGTGTGCCTCTTTGTGGGGCGTTTCGTGGCGCTCAAAAACCTCCGGGCACTCATCGAAGCCTTTGCTGCTGTGGTCAGAAAGGAAGAGGAAAAGGACAGCCTGCGCCTGGTGCTCGTTGGGCAAGGCGAAGAAAAGGACAACTTACTGAAAACGGCTGAGGAAAACGGAGTGGCCGACAAAGTCCTGTTCCCAGGAGCTTACAGCGGGCACGAACTGATGGCGTGGTACCGCACGGCGAGCGTCTTCGTCCTTGGAAGCTGGCAGGAAGCCTTCGGAGCTGTCACCAACGAGGCTCTGCTCTCGGGTTGCCGCGTCATGGTGAGTCGCTACGCTGGTTCGCGCTCCCTCGTAACGCCCGAAAACGGCCGCGTCTTTGACAGCCTCAACACCGACGACTTCCGACAGACCCTTGCGTCCCTCCTCGCCACGGCCATGCCCACACCTGCCGATGGTTTTGAGCGACCGAGTCTGATGCCCGTCAGCTTTCAGGAAAGGATACGAGCCTTGTCGGAATTTCTACAATAAAACCGCTATATTGCCGAGTAACAATTACTCGGCATTTTCTTTACACCTGACTTTTCTCTTCTATGCTCTGATTTTTCAGTATCTTTGAAAAACTGGGATTTTCCGCAAAGATTTTCTTCGTCCAAAATATAAAAACGCCTCATTTTTTCCATTAAACTCTCCGTTTTCTCCTTTTCTCTGAAATTTCGGAGCATATTTTCCATTTTTTAGTCCAAAGCTATGCGTGGATACAATAAGGCTGTCGGTCGGCATCCTTATTGCATCAAGTGATAGCCTTATTCTGTCAGCTGACATCCTTATTCTATCGACGAACAGAAAGTTTTCTCCCACTCACCCATTAGAGAAAGAGTCAGATTTGAGCCACTCTCGATGGCGTAGAATAAGAAATTTATTGACTATAACGGTTTTATCATCTTCCCCCATATCCGAAGATAAGAACAAAGCCATACCGAAGAAATGAAAAAAGGTTCTCCGTCACAACTCTGTGCAGAGAACCTTTCAGTGTATCAAATGTGTTCGCTATTTGGCAGGCGCGGCCGTTGCCTCAAACGTGCTACAGGGAAGCGCAGCACTATTGACGAGATTGGCGCGCGTGAAGGGCTGCCAGCCATAACGGACAGAGACGGGGCGCTTTACGGCATTGCTCTTCACCACCACCGTTGTACCTTCGATTTGGGCCATAGCGGCATGGTAAACGCCGTCTTCTCCGGCCACCTCGAAGCCTATCAATTTTGGCCCATTAGCCGCCAATCCGCTGGCATGACTGAAACGCAGGCGGAGCGCATCGGCCTGCACACTGACACCTACACACACAGGGCCTTCGGCCTCAAGCGTGTGGCCATAAGTGTGGGAGAGGGCCAAGCGCGCCAAGCGTTCGCCAACGGGTTGCTTGAGGGTGTAGTGCACGTCGAGGGAGTCGCCCAAATCCGTTGTTACAGCCATCCACGTTTGGGGTAATTGCGCGGCTAAACGGCGTTGAGAGTCGCGGAAATGCGGCCAAGAGGGGCGGTTGAGACTCGAGAGTTGGACAACATAGAAAGGCAGTTGCGGACGGCCAAAGAAGTTGCGCCAACTCTTTTCTAAGAGCGGAAAAAGGCGCTCATGCAGCTCCGCGTTGTGAGCATTGGACTCGCCCTGATACCAAGCCACGCCGCGGAGAGCATAATTGGCCAAAGGGCGCATACCCGCCTCAAACATGTAGGCAGGTTCGTAGGGGTGGCGCTGCAAGGGGTTTTTGCTCTCGCCGATGTTCTGCAACGCGCGTTGACGCGCCCAAGGCATTCCGAAATCGCCCCGATACCAGTCGCGCAAAATTAAAGGAAAGTCCCACTCCAAGGTATGTCGGTCTATCCAGGATTCAGTTGTCGTGCCGCCCACGGCATTGCAGATGATGCCCACGGGAACTTTCAAACTATCGGCCAAAGCTGCTCCAAAATGATAGGCGACGGCCGAAAAACCTTTCAGACTTTCGCACAAACATCTCTGCCACGGTCCGAAGCGAAGATACTGATGGCGATTGACAGAATCGCAGGCAGTGGCCGACCACTTTACGGCGTTTGTGGCGTAGATAGCGGGCATATTGAAGAAGTGGAGCAGCGTTCGGCTGTCGGCTTGAGCCAAATCGGCGTCTCTGCTGGAGGCTGAAGAAACGGGTAGTTCCATATTCGACTGCCCCGAACAGAGCCACACCTCTCCTATATATATATGGTCAATAACTATGCGGCGGCTCGGGGCGGATAAGGTTGCTTTGTAAGGGCCGCCGGCCGTTTGAGCGGGAAAGGTGAGTGCCCACTGCCCCGCGGCATCTGCCCGACAGGAAAGCGTGCGGCCGCAAAAACTAACCTTGACTTGTTCGCCAGCATTTGCCATGCCGCGGAAAACAACTGGTTCATGGCGCTGCATCACCATACCGTCCGTGTAGAGCGGTGGGAGTTGCAAACCGCCGTAATTACCCGTCAGACCGCTATATACGGTCTGAGCGATGATTGCAGCTCCTTCCGCGCTGGGATGGAGAGCATCTGCAAAAAGATCGGGACGGGAATAGAGCGGCGCGTGTAGGTCAATCAGCCCAACGTTTGCAGCTTTGGCCACCTGCCGAATATGTTGCTGGATGGCTGCATGCCAATCGCGCGTTCCGCTACAAAAGCGCGCGTGGCGGTCGAATATGGGCGACATCAGACATATCCATATCCGCACTTTGGGATTGACCGCGCGGAACTGACTGATAAGGCGCAAATAATCAGCATTAAAGTCCTCGCTATAATTCGGCCAATTGCGCGGATCGGTGTCATTGAGGCCGAGATGAATAACAACGAGGTCGGCCTTGAAAGCTAAAGCCTCTTCATACTCTTTCTGCTTCACGTAGGGCCGATGTCCTTTCTCGAGAAGCGTAGTTCCCGAATGTCCAAAGTTGCGCACCTCGTAGCCATCACCCAACAGGCGTTGCAATTGCGCCGGATAGCACTGAGTTTCGCGTTCGGGCAGTCCGTAGCCCCACGTTACACTATTGCCCACGCACGCCACCTTTATCTTGCTCGCTGCAAAGGAGGTGAGGGTCGATAGCAATAGGCTGCACAATAATATGAGTTTTCTTGTCATAAATATAAAAGATGAATTTCGTTGCATAAAGCGCCGGCCGTTCAGCACCCTGCTCCCCAGCGCGGCTGCAATTTTCAGAAAATTCCCCGAGATAAGCAAGCCTTTCGGTACTTACATGAATAACAAT
>CAUSYJ010000138.1:0-4544 GCA_963535845.1 uncultured Alloprevotella sp. | reverse complement strand
TTAATTTCCCCTATATTCTTTTTATCTTCGCGTCACGAATCAAAAGCACAATGAGTAAAAAAAAGCTCCTATATATTGTCAACCCCATTTCAGGAAATGGGAAAAAGGCAAACATCATCTGCGATATCGAAAAGTATACAGACACAAATACTTTCGATTTTGAAATAAAAAAGACAGAATATGCAGGTCATGCGGCAGAAATTGCAAAAGCCGCGGCAGAAATTGGCATAGAAGCTATTGTTGCCGTGGGGGGAGATGGCACGATCAACGAAGTAGCCCGTTCCATTGTAGGCACACCATCTGCGCTAGGTATTATTCCTTGTGGCTCAGGAAACGGACTTGCTCGCCATCTGCAAATTCCGATGAACTCTGTTAATGCCATCAAGATCATCAACAAGAATGTAGTACATTGTCTTGATTATGGGCTCATCAATAATCATCCTTTCTTCTGCACTTGTGGCGTTGGCTTCGATGCGGTCATCAGCAAACGCTTTGCAGAAAGCGGACGTCGTGGTCCTATTACATATATAGAAAACGTATTGAGAGAAAGCCTCAGTTATAAGCCCGAAATATACACTATTGAGGACCTCTCCCCTACTTCTTCCGACAATCAGCCTCATATATATCAAGCATTCCTCATAGCTTGCGCCAATGCTTCACAATATGGAAATAATGCATACATAGCTCCGCAAGCATCTATGAAGGATGGATTGATGGATATCATCATTATTGAGCCGTTTAGTGCACTCGAAGCTCCGCAAATCGCTGTTCAACTCTTTAACAAGAGCCTGTTAAAGAACAGTCACATCAAAATGTTCCAATCATCCCACATTCGCATTTCGCGTACCTCGGAAGGTGCTGCCCACTGCGATGGAGACCCGCTATCAATGAGCAATACCATCGATGTAAAACTCGTTCCTCAGCAGTTTAATATCATTGTAAATCCAGAGGCGCATACTCCCAAGAAAAAACTTTTCCAACTGCTCATGGAAGATGTAGACGAATGGTGGGTATCGCAACAAAGAGTGTTGAGGAAACAACAAGTGGGCATCAAGCGCCTCAACCGGAACATTCTCAACAAACTCAAAAAGTTGTAAGCTCCGTTTATTTATTTACGCAAAGAACTGAGCGCATCTTTACTCTCTAAGGGTCACGAAGGAATAAATATTTTTCCTTGTGGCCTTTCTTTTATTTTGCAAACATATTTCTTATTTTACTGGCTTAAGAATAGCTTAAAACTCAGGACAGCTATCTACAGCTGAAAAGGAAGCAAATTTAGAGTGACACAAAAATAGGGCTTTTCACAATTTCTCAAGGGCTTTCGAGAAATACAATAAGGGGATTTTTAAGCGTAATAAGGATGTCGGCTGACATCCTTATTGTATTCTCAAATAGAATAAAGAGAAAAAGAAATTCTCAAACTAAAAAGCATGTACAATTCATGCTATTTCTGCATTATTGCTGATTTTGTTTCTACAAAATTAAGGTACGTTGCAAAAAAGTAATACAATTTTGCCTCTTATCCATCACTTTCCATTGTTTCCTCCTCATAATTTTCTCTGAAACAAAGAAATGTTTTGTCAAATTAAACAAACCTATATAGCTCAAAGGACACTCAAGAAAAAGGATAATGTAAAATCAAGAAAGAAAGTCGAAATATTCCACCATATTACAGTCTGTCATCTACCAATTATTTCTCTTACTCCTGTGCTTTGGCAAAGCCTTATTCACCTTCTCTTTAGCCTGTTCTTCCGACTGTCGCGCCAAATTCAGGAGTTGTTGTACTTGTTGATCGCTTTGCTGCTGTTGTTGATTAGACGATTTCTGATTTTGGAAATTCTGTCGCTGTTTTTGCTGTTGCTTCTGCTGTTGGTTTTTATCCTGTTGTTTTTTGTTATTCTGATTGTCTGAACTCTTATTTTTCTTGAGTTGCTTTTGGCAGAGAGCAAGGTTATAGCGGGATTGTTCGTTATCGGGATTCTGACGCAAAGCATCTTTGTAGTTATCAATGGCCTGCAGAAGCAATTGCTGTCTCTGATCAACTGACGCTGTCAAAGCTGCTCGCTGATTGATATACCCCATATTGTGGAAAGCCATACTCTTAATACGAGGATTTTTCTCATAGCGAGTGGCCAACTTGAATTGTTGCATGGCAGCTTCTGGATTTTTCTTGGCCATATAAGTATCTCCAAGATTAAAATAGGCACGTGCATTATTGGGCGACTGCAATAAAGCTTTGCGATAAGCCACCTCGGCAGCATCGTAACGTCCTGAACGAAACGCTCTATTCCCTATATGGATTTGTTTCCAATCTTCTGTCTGAGCATAGATTGAAACAGTACACATCAACAGCAGGAAAAATAAAAAACTTTTTTTCATACTTCTACTTCTTTCTAAAGATATGCAGACGATCAATCCAAGGATTCTGCGTCTCAAACATAAAAAACTCCACTATCAATAAAAACAAGACGATAAGCCCCACAGCCTGAAACTGCTCATTGTAGGCCGTTTCTGTGTCTTTTAGTGGTGCGTGTTGCATTTGATCCAGCTCATGTTGCAACTGTGTTTGGGCATTGCTTGTATTATCTATATGAAAATACTGTCCACTACCAGCCTTCGCTAACTCCTTACACATATCCTCATTTAGACGCGTGATAACAGGTTGTCCATTTTCATCTTGCAGAGGTCCTTCAGACGTAGGAATCTGCGCTCCCTCTGTTGAGCCTACTCCTAAGACAAAAACTTGTCGTCCCTCTTTAGCAGCCTCTTGTGCAGCCTCAACAGCTCCCCCTTCATGGTCTTCGCCATCAGTGATTAAGATAATAGCCTTTCCCACATTCTTTGCATCGGTAAAACTTTTATCAGCTAAACGTATGGCCGCACCTATATTGGTACCTTGGGAAGTAACCATATCTGTAGAGATGGTGTTAAGAAAAACTTTTGCCGAAGCGTAGTCACTCGTAATAGGTAATTGCGGATAAGCTTCTCCAGCGAAGACACCCAGCGAAACCTTATCGGTTTGCATTCTATCTATCATCGTAGAAACAAGTAGTTTTACCCGTTCCAAACGATTGGGGTGCACGTCCTCAGCAAGCATCGAGTTAGAAATATCGAGCATAAAGGCAACCTCGATACCCGATTTTTCCTTTGTTATCTGCCGCGCTCCCAGCTGCGGACGAGCAAGCATCACAAAGCACAACGCCAAGGCTGAAAGAAGCAAGGTAAACTTTGTCAGAGGACGCCAGGTGGAGATGCCAGGAACTAAAGACTTTAACATTCTTCGACTGCCCCAACGCAGCTCTTTATTGACACGTTGGAAAGAGGTGTATATATACAAGAGGACAAGTAGCGGAATGACTATTAGTCCATATAAATATTCAGGATTTGCAAAATGAAACACGATACTTTCACTTTAAAATTTTACTTAAGGAATACGTCTAAACCAAGTGATACGCAATAAAATCTCCAATAAGAGGCTCACACAAGCAATGAAAGCAAACAACTGGTAGGCTTCATAGTGGCGATCATAGTTGGCAACTTTCAGTTTTGTTTTCTCCAACTGATCTATATCTTTATAAATGTCGCGAAGTTTTTGCTTGCTGCCAGCTTGGTAAAAAATACCACCTGTAGATTGAGCTATCTCTTTTAGTGTTAACGGATCTGAAGATGTTTCGATAGGAGCGGTATATGTTTCTCCATTGGGCAGTGTAGCAACGGCTTGCTGCGTAGTTGTAGAAGAGCCCAGAAGAATAGTGTAAATACGGATTCCCAATTTCTTAGCCATATCCGCAGCTGTTAGAGGAGAGATCTCACCAGCATTATTTTCTCCGTCTGTCAAGAGAATAATGACTTTGCTGGGAGCTTTGCTTTTTTCCAAATGGGCTGCAGCGGAGGCGATCCCCATCCCAATGGCTGTTCCTTCGCTAATAACGCCTTGCGCCTGAAGATTACAGTTCACATTTTGGAACATACCCAAGAGTGCAGTATGGTCGGTGGTCAGTGGGCATTGTGTAAAAGCTTCTCCACCAAAGAGCGTCAAACCTATATTATCGTTGGGGCGATTGTTGATAAACTCATAAGCCACTTGTTTTGCGGCTTCTAGTCGGTTGGGCTGCAAATCGGGCGTAAGCATGCTTGTAGAGATATCCATAGCCATCATAATATCGATTCCCTCTGTTTCCTTCGTGCTCAAAGAAGTATTAGTTTGTGGTCGAGCTAGGGCTACAACCAATGCCGTGAAGGCAATGACACGAAGAAAGAACGGAACGTGTCGCAGACGTACGCGCAATGTTTGTGGTATATCTGTCATAAACTCCGTTGAAGAGAAAAGCAGCGACGGCTGATGCCGTTCACGAAAGAGAAAATGCCAAGCCACAAAAGGTATTAGCAACAAAAGTAAGAGGAAATATAATGGACTTTCAAAAGTCATTGTTCTATCGTTTTACTTAGAAGTTAATAGATAATACGATTACGATAATTATCAAAGGAAGGTATTAACGATTTCTTCCAACAGATAAACTAATAAAGCTAAGGAACCCAAGACC
>CAUSYJ010000137.1:0-4564 GCA_963535845.1 uncultured Alloprevotella sp. | reverse complement strand
CACTGCGAAGTTAAAAAAACAATTTGGAATTAGTATCTTTGCTGCAAATATAGTAGTGCTTTTATGAAGATAAATTCCGCAGAATTTGAGATTAGTAATAGTCGTGCAGATCAATGTCCCAAGAGCAACATTCCCGAGTATGCTTTTATAGGACGTAGTAACGTAGGGAAAAGTTCGCTTATAAATATGTTGACACAGCGCAAAGGGCTCGCCATGACTTCTTCTACTCCAGGAAAGACAATGCTTATCAATCATTTCCGTATTAATGATGAATGGTATCTTGTGGATTTGCCTGGCTACGGCTATGCGAAGCGTAGCAAGAAAGACCAAGAGAAATTGCAGAATATCATTTCTTTCTATGTCCTGGAACGCGAGCAACTCACGAATCTGTTTGTGCTGATTGATTCTCGCTTGAAACCGCAGAAAATCGATTTGGAATTTATCGAGTGGTTGGGTGAAAATGGTGTTCCCTTCAGTATAATATTCACCAAAGCTGATAAGAATAAGAAGGGTGAACTAAGAAAAAATGTTGATACCTTTTTAGCTACTTTACGTGAGCAGTGGGAAGAATTGCCTCCTCATTTTATCACAAGTAGTGAAAGTCGATTGGGCCGCGAAGAACTTCTGAACTATATAGAAAATATCAACAAATCCATTGAAGATACCAGTACTAAATAATTTATCAATGAGCCATGTTAAAGTGGCTCTTGTTGTTGCTGCCGTTCTCATAGCTTCCGTATCGTTGCTGGTGAGTAATTTGCTCGTGCGCGACTTGACGCGTGAGGAACAATCGCGCATGGAAGTTTGGGCCGAAGCTATGCGTTCGCTAACGCGCGCCGATGAAAATACGGATCTAAACTTAGTGCTGAAGGTTATCAATGGAAACAATACTATTCCCGTGATAGTGCAGGACAGTCGGGGCGACATTTTGGCTGCCCGCAATATCGAAGACGATGGAGGCTTTGTTTTTTGGAAAAATCGCTTGGTGCAAGATTCCATAGATATAGCTATTACCGAACCGCATACTGCTTCCCACAAACAGCTGCTTTTGCAGTTGCAGCAGAAGGTGGAGCAAATGCAGCGCGAAGGTTACACGATGAAGATGAGTTTGGATGGTGCGGGTGCACAAACCACACTTTCTATCTTCTACGAACCTTCTTTGATGCTACGCCGCTTGGCGCTTTATCCTTATATTCAATTGGGGGTTGTGGCCTTATTTATCGTTGTGGCTCTGTTAGCTTTGTTGAGCAGTAAGCGGGCTGAACAAAATAAGGTATGGGTGGGACTTTCTCGAGAAACAGCTCACCAGTTGGGCACTCCCATTTCTTCGCTCATGGCGGGCGTGGAAATGCTCAAAGATCTTTATCCCGACGAGGCTTTAGTACCGGAGATGGACAAAGATGTGCAGCGCTTACAACTTATTGCTGAACGATTTTCAAAAATTGGTTCTGCTCCAGCCTTGGTCAATGAGGATTTGTGTCTAATCATACCACGTGTGGTGGAATATATAGGGCGCAGAACTTCTGATAAGGTACAGATAACTACAGATTTCTCTGCTTCTTCTGTTTTTGTTCGTGTTAATGCTCCACTTTTTGAATGGGTCATTGAGAACTTATGTAAGAATGCCATCGATGCTATGGCTGGTGTTGGACACATCAATATATGTGTGCGTCAGCGTGGAGCAGTGGTAAATATAGAGGTTTCAGATACGGGAAAAGGTATATCTAAGAAACGTTGGAAACGTGTCTTCAAACCTGGGTTCACCACGAAGCGTCGCGGATGGGGATTAGGTTTATCACTTGCCAAGCGTATTGTGGAAGAATATCACGAAGGACATATCTTTGTGAAAGCAAGCGAAATCAACCACGGAACTACTTTCTGCATCCAGTTGAAAGCAGATTTACAGAACACATAAAAACTAAATAAAAAATGTTGAGACTTCCTCAAGGATTGCCTGCTGTGGAAACGTTGCAGGCTGAAGGATACGCAGTAGCAGAGTATAACCTCCGGGCTGTTCCTCCGGATGCTCGTGTGGTTTTGCTCCTCAATCTTATGCCGCAAAAGGCCGTGACGGAGCTGGATATTGCTCGCGCTCTGTCGTTTCCCGATACTGATGTGCTTTTGCTACCTGTGCGCATAGCAGGGCAAACCTATAAAACTACACCGATTGAATATATACTGTCGTATTATCTTGAAATAGAGTCTGTTTTGTCCAACAAGCTTCACCTTTCTTCTGCTCCTTCGCTCATCATTACAGGTGCTCCTGTTGAGCAGATGCCGTTTGAGGAAGTGCGGTATTGGCCACAACTATGTGAGATTATGGACTGGGCTTTCCGCCAACGGCTCAATACTTTATATATCTGCTGGGGCGCGCAAGCTGGCCTTTATCACCATTATGGTATTCCAAAGTATGATAAGTCTGCAAAGTGTTTTGGTATTTTTTCTCAAGATGTGCTCGATGATAAGTGTCCTCTTATGCGTGGGCTTTCGCCTGCGTTCTTTATGCCTAATAGCAGACATACGGAAGTGAGACGTTCTGATTTTTCTGCTCCTCAGTTGCAGATTGTGGCGGAAAGTCAAGAAAGTGGAGTAGGGGTGGCCTATGATGAGACACATAGGAGTACGTTCATTGTTGGCCATTTGGAATACGAACCTCATACGCTTGAAAATGAATATAAGCGGGACTTGGCTAAAGGTTTGTCAATTCTGCCGCCAAAACATTATTATGAAGCCGATGACCCTAATGGGCGAATCCTATGGCAGTGGAAAGAGCATGCTCGTCAGTTCTATCGGAATTGGTTGGAACTTTAATATCGTCCTCTCTTTCTTTCTCTTTTTTAATTCCGTTCTATGCAGTTAAGAAAGAGGCTTTGAACTGTCTGAAAATACAATAAGCGCGTCAGCTGACAGCCTTATTGTGTGAGCTGACACAATAAGGAAATTTTGAAATACAATAAGGAAATTGACGCCCTGCTTTATGACGCTCATAAACAGTGAGTTATTGAGCTATGGAGCGGGGCGTCGGTTGCCTTTTTCCCTTCGTTACTTAATCCCTAAATTCGGTTAGTTGATAAAATTCCAACTAATGCCGAGGCGCAGAACCAAGCGGTTGAGCGGATAGTGAGGCACAAGGAAAGGGTTGCCCGTACCGCTAGAATAATTCACGTGACTTGCCATTACATAGAATCGTGTGCGCTTGAGATGAAAATTAACATAAGCGTTAATCATCGGATAATTGCCCAACTGTATGCGGTAGTTAGGATCTTGTATGGCGTATTGTCCCATGATGGGCGAGTAAGCAGGTGCGTAATACTTGGTGAAATAGCGCATGTCTGCACCTAATTCTGTTTGCAGAACACGTGCTAAACGGAATTTCAAATAGAGATTGGTCCAAACGGAAAAGGCAGGGAGAGGGTAGCTGTCCTTGTCGGTCGTAGCCTGATATATGAGTTCATTCTCCCAATGCAGAATGCCCAAGTGAAAGTCTTGGCGCAAGGAGGCCGTAAGGAGTTGCACGCTACCACTATTTTGCCGCACACCAATGCTATGAGTGTAGTGTTGCACATTGTTGGTAAAGTCCGACGGAGTTAAGGTTTCAACGAAGTAGGCCAACTTCTGAATGTTTTGCAGGTGGAAGGAAAAGCGCGTGTTCTTCCAAGAAAGGCTACCGCCGAGGCGCACTGTCAGTTGATTGTCGAGATCTTTGTCCCACCAGGCGTTGCGCGCGTGAAAATGGCGTAAGTAGAAATTGGGTTGCTCGTTGCGAATAAAACCATCTAAGCGTACAGATACTGTGTCTTTCCAGAGAGGCAGATCTACATCTGCTGTGCCCTCAATGTTAAACTCTCCCCAATTTGAACCATTACTGCGAATTTCTCCCAATACATCGTAGTGGAACACGCGGCCTTGCTTCTTCATCAGTTGAGCGCCCAAGGTGATGTAATGATTTGAGTATTTCTGCACGTACTGTGTACTGCTTGCCGTAGTGTCGGGTAAGGTGAATCGATAGTATTCGTGTTTGGCGAAGAGTCGCATTCCTGTTTTGACCCAGCGATTGAAGCCCTCGTTAATTTCCAACGCCACTAAATTTTCCACATGGGTATAATTCGTTTTATCACGCGCAGAATCGTTGTTCAGATAATAGTCGTTAAAAAAACTACGTCCACCATTGGCTGCATCGCTGATAAAGCGGCGGTTGTTGAAGTCCATTCGCAACGTGTGGATTAGACTGGTAACAGGCACAAAGTGGGGGGGGAGTTTCAGTGAGTCTACATTTGTTCTTTGTTGGGTAGAATCTGTGAGTGTCGTAACTTTTGTTGCTGCTCTATCGGCCCGCGTTGATACAATTTTTCCGTTTTTGTCTGTCCAACGTGTCAGGCCAATGCTGTAGCGATGGGTAAGGAAGAAAGTATTATCTTGTTGCTTGCTGTTGCTGCGAGCCAAATTGATGGGCATATCATCCGTATCGTAGCGCGTAGGAAAAGACTCAGGACTTGTTACATAAGCATCGGTCTCGATACCTCCATTCTCGCGATTCTTCAAATGGTTGGCTGCAAAGAAGGAA
>CAUSYJ010000136.1:0-4600 GCA_963535845.1 uncultured Alloprevotella sp. | reverse complement strand
CTCTAGGATTGATATTCTCCATCTTTTTATTAAGAGGATAGAGATTGTGCTTTTGTAAGATGTGCTTTATTTCCTCTGCTGTAAGGAATCCGGCATTCTTTGAATCAGAGATTTCTATGTTCACTTTCGTGCATACACGACCTTGCTCATCAGGGTTGTTCCAAGCGGTAACAGCCATGATGAGATAGAAAGCCAGTATGATGTCCAGCGTAGTGATGATAATCTTTTTCCACTGAATATACATATATTATCTCTTCCTTTTGATGCTTTTATTCCTTATTATATAGTTACGCTTTTGCGTTGTCGTTTATTCTTTTGCTTTGATAATCTTGGTTATCTCTGGTACATAATTGTCAAGATTGCCAGCACCAAGCACTACAAGTACATCGAAGTCACGTGACTTAACGAAATCAAGAACTTCATCTTTTTTAATCATCTGCTTTGCTATGTTTGGACGGAGATTATCATAGATGAGCTTGCTTGTAACCCCTTCTATTGGTTGTTCACGTGCTGGATAAATCTCAGTAAGGATAACCTCATCAAAGTGACTTAATGCATCTGCAAAATCTTTATAGAAGTCCCGAGTACGCGTATAGAGGTGTGGTTGGAAGATAACGGTAATCTTTCTGTCAGCATAAAGTTCCTTTAGACTCTTTGCACTCTGTAGTATTTCCTTTGGATGATGCCCATAATCAGAAAGGAAGACATGGCGATCATTCTTTATCTTGAAGTCGAAACGGCGATCAACACCACCATAGGTTCTCATCCCTTCACGTAGCTCTTCAGCGGTGCAACCATTGAGTTGTGCCATAGCCATTGCAGCTATACCATTTTCAATGTTGATTGGAATAGGTTGACCGAGTTCTATATCCTTTACAGTCTCAATAGGAGAAACGAAGTCGAAAGTAATTGTTCCCTTCTCTATTCGGATATTCTCTGCATGGAAATCACCCTCTTCACGACTATAGTCATAAACCTTGACACCTTCTTGTACGTGTTGCTTCATCTCAAGATTCTTATGAATAATGAGCGCACCGCCTGGTTGTATGAGTTCAGTGTAATGGCGGAAACTTTCAATGTAAGCCTCTTTCGTTCCATAAATATCCAAGTGATCTGGGTCGGTAGATGTAATAACGCTCATCCAAGGACGTAGCCAATGGAAAGAACGATCGAACTCATCAGCCTCGATCACAACATAGTCGCTGTGGTCAGAGAGGATGTAGTTTGTGCCATAATTCTTCGATATTCCACCTAAAAAAGCATTGCAGTCTAAATGGCTTTTATGTATGATATGGGCACACATGGTTGATGTTGTGGTTTTACCATGAGTACCGGCAAAGCATAAACCTTTGTGTGTTCGGGTAAGAGTCCCCAATACTTGTGCGCGCTTCTCTATTGTGAAGTTGTTATCATGGAAGTATATCAGTTCTGTATGAGTTGATGGGATTGCAGGGGTGTAGACAACCAATGTTGTGGTTGGTTGACGGCACTCTTCTGGAATGAGATTCACATTTTCCTCATAGTGAATCAACATACCTTCTTTCTCTAATTGGTGGGTAAGCTCAGAAGGAGTTTTATCATATCCTGCAACAACCAGCCCCTTATGAAGGAAGTAACGAGCAATGGCACTCATACCAATACCACCTGCACCAACGAAGTAAACTGACTTTATATCTTTAAGTTCCATGTATCTATATCTTTTCTATCTTTATTCTCTTTTAGACCTTTCAGTCTTTCACTTATTCCTAAAGGATTACCCATCTCAATAAGTAATATTATTTTTTAATGAGTTTCAAAACCTCGTCCGCAATAACATCTGCCGAGTTTTGCAACCCCATCTTCTTCACATTCTCACTAAGGCTGGCAAGTTTTTGATCATCAGAGATGGTCTCTAATGCAAGTTTCAATAATGTGTCTGGAGCCTCAGAATCCTTTACGTAATGTTTATCTACTAATGCCATTGCATTCTTTGTTTGATGATCTTCCGCTACGTTAGGACTAGGAACGAGGATTACTGGTTTACCAATGAGTTGGAACTCACTAATAGAGCTTGCACCCGCACGGCTGATAACCAAATCGGCTGCTTTATAAGCTGCTCCCATATCGCTAATAAAGTCCATTACCTTTAAGTTGGGTAGCTCCTTACCCTTCATAAAGTCCATTATCTGCTGATGGTAGTACTTACCAGTTTGCCATATAAACTGCACATCAGTGTTCTTTACGAGGTCAAGATGCTCCATAATAGAGTGGTTAATGGTGCGAGCTCCAAGGCTACCGCCTACTAACAAGATAGTCTTCTTATCACTCTTCAACCCTAGACTCTCTCGTGCTTCTTCGACAGAGAGAGGTGTATTTAAGACGTTTTGTCGTACAGGGTTTCCTGTCATAATAATCTTATCGGCAGGGAAGAATCGTTGCATACCTTCATACGCAACACATATTTTTTCTACGCGTTTTGCCAATAGTTTATTGGTTACACCGGCGTATGAGTTCTGTTCTTGAATTAGACAAGGAATACCCATCTTTGCGCATGAGTAAAGTGTAGCACCACTGGCGTAACCACCAACACCAACTGCTACTTGGGGCTTAAAGTCCTTGATGATTTGGCGTGCCATGCGCAAACTCTTCCATAACTTATATAGCACTTCAAAGTTCTTTAGCTTATGTGCACGATCGAAACCTTTGATTGGTAAGCCCTTTATCTCATATCCAGCAGCAGGCACACGTTGCATCTCCATACGTCCTAAAGCACCTACAAAGAGAATCTTTGCATCTGGGTGTTTAGCCTTGATAGCGTTTGCAATAGATACAGCTGGGAATATATGACCTCCCGTGCCACCACCGCTAATGATTATTCTTAAATCCTTGTCCATTTCAATCTCGTTTACTAACCTACAAAGGTAATCAATTTTTTCGTCTTCTTCTAACTTTAACTCTTTTTTAAGAATCTGCTGTCTATGCAATGACTCCATGTGTCTCTGCTATCGAAGGATTATCGGCTTTTTTCTTCTTAGCCGATCGGCTGATACTCAAGATGACGCCAATATAGACGCAATTAATGATAGTTGAAGTTCCTCCTTTACTAATGAGTGGCAATGGTTGACCAGTTACTGGGGCTAGTCCAACGGCCACCAACATATTGAACAGAGCCTGTGTAACGAGCAAGAATGCAATTCCCATGGCTAAGAAAGCAGGGAAGGAGTTCTCACATCGATTGGCAATGATACCCGTTCGGAAGAGTAAGATGATATAGAGGAATGCTACGATAGCTGCTCCTTCAAGCCCCATCTCCTCAATAATAATTGCATAGATAAAGTCAGAGAAAGCCTGTGATAAGAAGTCTCGTTCGGTCGAGTTACCTGGTCCTTTACCCACAACATTAGATGTAGCGATGGCTATGTTGGCATGTGCCACTTGTGCATCTTTATCCAAATCATAATCTTTTGGTGCTACATAGTCGTTGTCCATGAACTTCTTGATACGTGCTTTCCATGTGTCAGCACGGTGCAAGAGCTTCCCAAAAACACCTGGTGATTCTTTTTGTTGCTGCTCTTGAACAGTTTGCTCAGTGAGGTTCTGTTTGTTTGGTAGGTCATCTTCTACCTTTTTGTCATCACCTACTATCATCACCAGAGATAGGGTGAGGATAATACCCAGCACTACCACTCCAACCAATCTGCCGATCTGATTCAGTGGAACACGCCCCACAATCATCATTAAAACGATGGTTAAGGATATGAGCATAGCCGTAGACAGGTTCTCAAAAAAGATCAAGAAAATGAATACACCAGATAGTATCAAGATGTATCGAAAGGCTTTTCTGTCCGCCCCATGATCGGTTTGCATGGCACTAAGTATTTGTGCAACTGCTAGCACAAGTGCGCCCTTTGCGATCTCAGAAGGTTGAAATTGTATGCCCGCAAAGCTTATCCATCTGTTAGCTCCGTTAGTAGTTTGTCCAGCGACAAGAACCCACAGTAACGTTATAAAAGCTATACCAAGAAGGATGGGGGTAATCAGTTTGAAGTACCTGCATTTGATATTTAACACCACCACCATTAAGCCTATTCCAACAGCAAGAATACTACAGTGGTAGATGATAGGACTCCAATAGTTTCCTCCCCTGTATGATAGTGAACTCGAAGCCGAATAGACCTCAATTATACTAATAATACATAGGAAGAAGAAGACCATCCAGATGACCTTATCTCCTTTAAAGAGGTTACTGAGAGATTTATTGTTCATTTTCTTTCTTTCCTTTATCGAGCATCTATGCTTTATAAAGCTCTAACGAGTGCTTTAAACTGGTCTCCTCTATCCTCCATATTCTTAAAGAGGTCAAAGCTAGCACAGCATGGACTCAACAAGACGGTGTCACCAGGTTTAGCCATTTCTGCACATGCCGTAACACAATCTTTCATAGAGTGTGTGTCGCGAACAGGGATTCCTAGGCTATCAAAGTTATCGTGGAGTTTCTTGTTATCTGCCCCGAGGTAGACAAGTCCTGTACACTTTTCTTTCACCAAGTCTTGGATGGCACTGTAAACATTACCTTTGTCCTTACCACCCAAAATGAGGATAGTTGGGGTTCTCATACTCT
>CAUSYJ010000135.1:0-4712 GCA_963535845.1 uncultured Alloprevotella sp. | reverse complement strand
ATATTGATGTTGATTTTGATGATGACGGACGTGGACGCGTTTTAGAGTGGGTTACACAAAAGTATGGAGAAGAAAACTGTGCACATATTATTACATACGGCACGATGGCCACAAAATTGGCTCTCAAGGACGTAGCGCGTGTGCAAAAGTTACCACTCGCCGAAAGCAACCGTCTCTGCAAACTCATCCCCGATAAACTCCCTGAAGGACCTGATGGGAAGTCGCCTAAGATGAACTTAGATAATTGCATAAAGGCAATACCTGAACTTCGTGAAGCAGAGACGTCTCCCAATCCGCTCATGCGCGATACCATTCGTTATGCCCGTATGCTAGAAGGCAATGTTCGCAATACGGGCGTACACGCCTGTGGATTTATCATCTGTCGTGATAAAATCAGCGATTGGGTACCTGTATCTACTGCTGAAGACAAACAGACGGGAGAAAAACTCCACTGCACGCAGTATGAAGGCCGCGTCATTGAGGAAACTGGGCTTATCAAGATGGACTTCTTGGGACTAAAAACTCTAACGATTATTAAGGATACCTTAGAGAATATCCACGACAGTCTTGGTATTGAAGTAGATATTGAAAAGATACCTCTCGATGACGATGAAACTTACGCGCTCTTCAGCCGTGGGGAAACGATTGGTACGTTCCAGTTTGAATCCCCTGGTATGCAAAAATATCTACGCGAATTGCAGCCCAACTGCATAGGCGACCTTATTGCGATGAATGCTCTCTATCGACCAGGACCTATTGCTTATATTCCTTCGTTCATTAAACGTAAGCATGGTGAAGAACCTATTACTTACGACTTACCTTGCATGGAGAAATACTTGAGGGATACTTATGGAATCACCGTTTATCAAGAACAGGTGATGTTGTTAAGTCGTGAAATTGCCGACTTCACCCGTGGAGAAAGCGATACGTTGCGCAAAGCTATGGGTAAGAAGCTCATCGATAAACTAAACCATATGTACCCTAAATTTATCAAAGGCGGAACAAAGAAAGGTTATGAAGAAAAAACGCTGGAGAAAATTTGGAATGACTGGCGCGCCTTTGCTTCTTACGCTTTCAATAAGAGTCACGCTGCTTGCTATGCTTGGATAGCTTACCAAACGGGATACCTAAAAGCCCATTACCCTGCACAATTTATGGCAGGCGATATGAACTCGTGGCTAACGAATATCACAACACTCACAAAGTTGATGGACGAATGCAAACGCTTAGGAATAGATACCTTAGGTCCAGACATCAATGAATCGATGATGAAGTTCAGCGTCAATCACCATAGCCAAATTCGTTTCGGACTTGCTGCTATTAAAGGTTGCGGAGAGGCGGCAATGAAAAATATCATTGCCGAACGAAAGAAAAATGGGGTATTCAAAGATATTTACGATTTTGTGGAACGTATCGACCTATCAAGTTGCAACAAGAAGAACATCGAAAACCTGGCAACAGCAGGAGCTTTTGACAGCTTTGGCATAGCTCGTGAACAGTTTGTTGAAAAAGGCGAAAATGGGGAGACCTTTATTGATATACTTGTTCGCTACGGCCAACAATTCCAGATGGAGAATAACACAGCCCAAAATTCACTCTTTGGAGACTTCAATGCCATAGAAATCTCTAAGCCTATGATTCCTCAAGGCCTCCCTGAATGGAGTAACTTAGAGAAACTCAACAAAGAACGCGACCTTATTGGCATATACATTTCAGGACATCCGCTCGACAACTTCAAAGTTATTATCGAGAAAATATGTACAACCAGAATGCCCGAACTAGAAGAAGTATCAGCCTTGGCTAAGCGCGATATCACACTTGGCGGCATTATCACCAATGTACGAACAGGTTTCACAAAAAAGAATGGAAATCCCTACGGCTTTGTTACGATAGAAGATTATAGCGGTAGTGGTGAGATTGCATTCTGGGGAGAAGATTGGGCTCGTTGGAGTGGTTATATGAACATTGGTAATTCCGTATTCATCACGGCCTTTGTTGGGCCAAGACGTTACAATCAAGATGAATACGAAGTGCAAGTCCGAAAAGTAGAGTTCTTAGGTGACGTGAAAGATAAAATTATTCAACGCATCAATATAACTATTCACGTGAATCGCCTAGACCAAAACACCGCGACAGAACTTGCGTCAATAATGAGCCGCGATGAAGGCCATACTGAAGTTATATTCCACGTGTACGACGATGAAACAAAGATGAACGTCCAGCTGATGTCGCAAAGTTGCTTTGCACATGTAGATACAGATCTCATCACTTTCCTAGAAGAAAGTCCTTGCTTAGAATATGAAATTGGATAAATGGCATTATCTTTGTTTCGCATACATTGAACTAAAACAAATATAATATGGAAAAAATCATCACCGAACAGAATTTCGATGCAGAATTAGCGTCAAAGCAACCTCTTGTAGTTGACTTTTCAGCCACTTGGTGTGGTCCTTGCAAAAAGGTAGCCCCAATTATGACTGAATTGGCAGAAGAATACGAAGGCCGTGTTACTGTTGGCAAGGCTGATGTTGAGGAATGTGCAGGATTGGCTGCTCGCTATGGTATTGCTAGCGTTCCAACCATCCTATTCTTCAAAGATGGAGAACTTGTCGACCGTATGGTAGGTGCTGCTCCCAAAAGCAAGTTTGCTGAAAAGTTTGACACACTCCTTTAAGACATGGCAAGTTTTGAAGAAGAACTCCAGCAAGACGAGCTCGATGACGCACAGACTGTTGCCTTCATCCAACAGCAATTACCGCAGGAGCTAAAAGAGAAGTTCACTGAAGAACAACTCTACTACTTCCTAGATGTTATCACTGAATATTACGCGGAAAGTGGCATCCTTGATGCAGAGCCCGATAAGGATGGATTCATAGATATCGATATTGAAGCTATTGCTGCTTACTTGGCAAAAACAGCTAAACATGAACATATCGGTAATTTTTCTCCCGAAGATCTTATCTTCGTCGTAGAAGCCGAAATGGATAGTCACTCTCTAGACGAATAAAAGCATAAATAAAAAAGACCACAGCCTATATGACTGCGGTCTTTTTTATTTTATATCATTGCATCTTACGCCTTTTCCTAAATATCCTTATCCTGTCAGCTGACATCCTTATTGCGCCAGCTGATTGCCTTATTGTATTTTCAAATGCAATAAGGATATTTGAGATTTTGTAAAAGGAGATGCATAATACTATTTATTCATACACAATAAAGCTACCTGCAAACTCTCGTCTCTTTATAATAAACTGAGAAAAGCTTGCAGGTAGCCAACAAGTAAAATAATTGTTCGCTCAAAGCCTTATTTGAGAGAATTCAAAAGTTCTAATTGATTATTGTCAATAAGATGCAAAACAAGTTCTCCGAAAAGAGTATTAGCCCAAGCAAACCAAGTACGTGTAAACTTAGAAGCATCTTCTTGACGATAAGCTTCATGAATAAAATTGGTTCCAGCATCTGTGGTAATGAGGCGCTGTAGAGCTGCTTTAATTTCAGTTGAATCAGTAGAAGTCATAGCCAGCATAATGTCAGACATAGGCCAGATATAGCCAATTCCTTCATGAGGACCGCCAATACCTTCACCTGCTTTCCCCGAGAAGAAATAAGGATTAGATTTACTCCAGACGAAGCGACGCGTGTTTTGATAAATAGGATCATCAACAGGAACATCGGCAATATACGGGAGAGAAAGCAACGAGGGGATATTTGCGTCGTCCATCAGTAGATGAGAACCAAAACCATCAACTTCAAAAGCATAAACTTCACCAAAATCTGCTGTTTTTACCACTGCGTATTGCTTGAGAGCGGCTTGCACCTGCTCGGCCAATGCTTGACAGCTATCAGCCAAAGCCCATTCTTTGTTCACATCACGAAGAATCGTAGCTGCCTTGCGAAGACAATTCACAGCAAAGAAGTTTCCAGGAATATTATAAGGAAACACTGTACTATCGTCGGATGGGCGGAATGAAGAAGCGATAAGTCCACATGGTTTTCCAGGATGCCCGTAGCCACTATTGGATTGCGTGTCGTGCATTGCGTGCGTACGACGCATAAAAAGATATGGAGAAGTGCCATCCATACGCTGCTGAGCACGCAGAGTTGTAAGCACCTCTCGAATGCAATCCACCCAAAGTTTATCAAACACTGTCTTATCCCCCGTTGCCTTCCAATAGCCATAAGCTAAGCGTATGGGATAGCATGGAGAGTCGAGCTCATACTTACGTTCAAAGACGCCTTTCTTCATCTCTGTGATGTCGCCTGTCCAATTGGTGCTCATTGAATCAGGAGATTCCATGAAAGCATTGGCATAAGGGTCGATGAGCAAACTACGGAACTGGCGACGCAATACACCTCGAATCAAACGAGCTAACTTGGGATCTTTGGAAACAAAACGTAGGTAAGGCCACACTTGAGCACTGCTATCACGCAACCACATAGCAGGAATATCTCCCGTGATAACAAACGTGTCGTCGTCGCCATCTGATGTTTTTCCATAACGAACCGTGGTATCCAAGGTGTTGGGAAAACACTGCGCAAACATCTCACGAACTTTGGGTTGAGTGATACGTGCAGAAACCGTTTCGATACACTTCTCCACTACGGGAGAACTAAAATTACGTTGTGAAAGTTCTGGGCGCTGGGCTGAAATCGACAGCGACAAGAAGGCCGCAAAGCCAAACAAGTGATATTTCATAAGAGATTATTTATCT
>CAUSYJ010000134.1:0-4713 GCA_963535845.1 uncultured Alloprevotella sp. | reverse complement strand
GTCAAATAAAAGGACGGTAAATATGGTCGTTGGTGTGTAGTGATTTTTACCTTTTGAATAGATAGATTTTAAGGAGCTTTTGTAATGATGAAAACGAAGTTTTTTTTCATAGTATAAAATGCACTATGATGCAAGTAGATAACAAGCAAATATTACTATTATCCCCAATTCGATTTAATGAAATTTTCTATTGTCAGTCTCAAACCGAATTGGGGGGAGAGTGTGTTTGTTTTTTGTTTTTATTGGAGATACGGATTCTGTCGCTTTTCTTCTCCAACGGTTGTTGTGTCGCCGTGTCCTGGACATACGGTGACATCTTCTGGCAGTGTAAGGATATTGTTCTTTAAGCTACTGATGAGGTTGTCGTAGTTGCCGCCAGGAAAGTCTGTACGGCCTATTTCATGCAGGAAGAGGCTATCTCCGGAGAAAAGGATACGTTCTTCCTCGCAGTAGAAACATACGCCTCCAGATGTGTGCCCAGGGGTGGCGATAATGTCCAATGTGTGTGTACCAAAAGTGATGGTTTCGCCAGCATCGAAGATTCTTCCAATAGGCGGTTGTATGATAGGTAACTCGCGGTGTAGGAACATTTCCAACTGTTTGGGTAACTGCTTGTAAAGCTGTACTTCGTTGCGTGACATTTCCGGTAGTATATTGTAGGTTTTATAGATAAAACCATCACCGAAAATATGGTCGAAATGGCAATGAGTATTGATGAGGTGCGTAACTTTTAGTTCGTTGTCGTTGATATAGGTGCGAAACGCATCGGCTTCCTCGGGATAGAGGATGCCACAGTCGATAACAACCGCTTCCTTGCTTTCATCGGAAAGAACATAGCAGTTTTCTTCAACCATATTGACTACAAATTTTTGAACCTTGAGCATATCGATTCTCTTTTGTATTAAAATGGTAGATAGGTAACTTTTTTTGTCTCGAAAAACTCATCTTCAAAAAAATCGGACAAGTTCCAAACCTTGACTTTATTGCCAAAAGGTTTAAGTTCCTCTGTTAGGTCACCGCCTTTTAGGCAGATAAGGCCATTCTGGAGGGAGTTGCGCTGTGTTTTGGAGATGTTTTTTCCTACCAACTTAGCTAAGTCCGTTGTGTTCATAACAGCTCGACTCACGACGAAGTCGAATTTGCGTTTCTCTTCAATGACATTGCGATGTATGGCTTCCACATTTTTTAGCCCGATAGTTTCGGCAACAGCCGTGGCCACTCGTATCTTCTTCCCGATACTATCTTCCAGCACAAACTGGCATTTGGGAAACAAGATGGCCAAGGGAATACCAGGAAAACCTCCGCCCGTGCCGACATCTAATATGGAAGAATCAGGTGCGAACTCAATCACTTTTGCAATACCAAAGGAGTGGAGCACGTGGTGAACAAAGAGGTTGTCAATGTCCTTGCGTGAAATCACATTTATCTTTGCGTTCCAGTCGCGATAGAGGATATCGAGTGCTTCTATCTGCTTTCTTTGTGTTTCCGTGAGGTTGGGAAACGCCTTGAAAATTATTTCAGCTGTCATTATTTTGTAGTTGTGAAGTGCGAAATTAGGAATGAATCATAGAAAAACAAAATGCAATGATTGCTTTCCTTAGAAAGGGAGGGGCTTTCCAAAGCAAACAGTCTTGCTGGCTTTAGAAAATTTTGCGTAAACTTTTAGAAAAGTTGAAAGGCGTCAGCATCTTGAAGGAAAGGATATTTTTGTCGGGAAGAGTTTAGTTCCTCAATAGAAATATCTGTGGTTTGAATATTGGGAGAACAGCCTAAATCGAGCAGGCGTTTACCTTCTGGACTGATAATACAACTTCCTCCGTCATAGCGTAAGGTTTTTTCTTTACCTGTTCTGTTTACACAGATAATATAGCACTGGTTTTCGATGGCACGTGCTGTCAAGAGTGAATCTAAAGCTAGTTTTCGACTCGCAGGCCAACAGGCTACATAAATAATGGCGTCGTAATCGGTATTTGCATTGCGCGAGAAGACCGGGAAACGCAAGTCGTAGCAGATTTGGAGAAGGAAGCGGAACTCGCTAAAATGAACAATTGTGCGTTCTTGTCCAGCTTCAAATTCTTTGTCCTCACCTCCAAAGCGGAAAAGATGATGTTTATCGTAGAAAGAAGAACTTGCGGGGGTGACAAAATAGAAGCGATTGGCAAATTTCCCATTCTCTTTACGGATAGGAAGTGAACCAGCAATGGCACAAAGGGATTCTTTTGCGATACGTTCCATCCAGTGAAGAGCCAAAGATGCATCTTTTGCGTCTGCGGTACAGAAGCCTGTAGCCCACATCTCGGGAAGAATATACAAGTCGGCTTTTTCTGTTTGCTGGATAAAGTTTTCAGCTTGTTGGATATTGGTTTCAATATCCTGCCAAATGCTGTTGAGCTGGATAAGTGCTATCTTCATTGTTTAGAGAGTTGAGTCGTTGATGGATAGTCGCAAAAAAGTGCGGTCGTCAAAAGAAGAATTTCCTTCGACAAGACATTTTGTGGCAGGATTCTCACGTATACAAAGCGGATCTTGTGATAGAACGCGCTCCAAATAGTTTTCTGATTCTTGCAATGTGTCGAAAAGGCGTGGATAGCCGTCACTTGCCAAAATGAGTTGCTTAGTATCGCCCACAGGAACTACGGAGACGAGTTCGGGTGGGACAGGTGTGCCGTCAAGGACGGGATAGCGAAAAATGTTGTAGGGGTTCTTGTCGTTTTGAAAATGGCACTGTTCGCGTAGTTCGTTGAAAATAAAGTTGCGACCAATGTCGTTTTTGAGCAAGTCTTTTGGAGTGTATCCGTTTTTTAGAGCGTATTCAATTATATCACATCTGATTTGCGTCAAGAGAGTATCAATGGTTTTCGGGTGTGTATGCGTTGTTCCGCAGAGGCGGCTCTGACAATCGCCAATTAACCACAATTCGTTTCGCTGCTTACTGAAGATTACGGCAGAACACGTAAGCCGATAAGCAGCTTCTTTATGGAGTAAGTCGGGGGCTATTGAGGCAAGAGCATCTGTGAGATGCAAGAGCGCTTCGGGCATAGAAGCATTGGACGGTAAGAGCGATATGGCCTCCCGAGTGGTTTCCATGGCCACTTGTCCTTTGGACTTATTTCCAAAACGAACCTTAACTTTCGATGTACTACCATCAATGACTGCTGCAAAGTTGTCGGTTACAATCCATCCATCTTCGTTTGCAGCCTCGCTGTGCTTGCCTTTGGTGAAAACTTCTATGATGTGCATAATGAGAAGGGGAGTGGGGTAGATACAAGAAAAGAAAAACACCGCTAAGGCCTTGTGGAGGCTTAGGTCTGTAAGTGTCCACAAAATCTTAGCGGTGTTCAGTGAAAAGAAGCTACAAATTATTCGTAGCGACTATAGTTGGGTGCTTCGCTCGTAATCGTAATGTCGTGCGGATGACTTTCAAGAACGCCCGCATTAGTGATGCGTGTGAATTTAGCATTGTGAAGAGCTTCGATAGTGCCCGCACCACAGTAGCCCATACCGCTGCGTAAACCGCCGCAAAGCTGATAGATGACTTCCTGTACTGTGCCTTTGTAGGGAACTCGGCCAGCAATACCTTCAGGTACTAACTTTTTCGCCTCTACTACGCCCGATTGGAAATAGCGATCCTTAGAACCATTCTCCATGGCTTCTAAAGAGCCCATACCTCTATAGGCTTTGAACTTACGTCCGTTGAATATGATAGTATCGCCTGGACTTTCTTCTGTACCAGCTACAAGCGAACCAATCATAACGCAGTGTCCTCCTGCAGCCAGGGCCTTAACAATGTCGCCACTATAGCGTAGGCCGCCATCTGCAATGAGAGGAACGTCTGTTCCTTTAAGTGCACAAGCAACATCATAGACAGCACTCAACTGTGGTACACCAACGCCAGCAACAATACGCGTAGTGCAAATACTTCCAGGACCAATGCCAACTTTGATAGCATCTGCTCCAGCTTGTGCCAGCATGTGGGCAGCTTCGCCAGTAGCAACATTTCCTACTACAATATCTACATTTTTGAATGAAGCCTTAGCCTCTTTCAGTTTTTCAATAACAGCTCTGGAATGTCCATGAGCAGTGTCGATTACAATGGCATCTGCTCCTGCTTGAATCAGACTCTCCATGCGTTGCAGCGTATCTTGTGTTACACCAACACCTGCAGCAACACGTAGGCGTCCCTTCTCGTCTTTGGCAGCCATCGGTTTATCCTTGGCTTTCGTAATATCTTTATAGGTGATCAAGCCCACCAGATGATTGTCCTTATCAACAACGGGCAACTTCTCTATCTTGTTTTCTTGGAGAATACGAGCAGCACCAGCTAAGTCCGTTTGTTGCGTCGTTGTGACAAGATTTTCTTTTGTCATAACGTCCTCAACCTTCTTTTGCAAGTCGTTCTCGAAACGCAAGTCACGATTGGTAACGATGCCCACCAAATGCATTTCATCATCTACTACAGGGATGCCACCGATATGGTATTCAGACATAAGTTGTAAGGCACCGCCGACTGTGCTACCGCGGTGGATTGTCACAGGGTCGTATATCATGCCGTTTTCTGCTCTCTTTACGATGGCAACTTGTCGGGCTTGATCTTCAATACTCATATTCTTATGAATGACACCAATTCCACCTTCTCGAGCCATGGCTATGGCCATGTTAGCTTCAGTAACGGTATCCATCGCTGCCGATACGAAAGGTATCTGCAACTCAATG
>CAUSYJ010000133.1:0-4740 GCA_963535845.1 uncultured Alloprevotella sp. | reverse complement strand
ACATACCACAGGGATATATAGATTCCTGTTAAGCCAAGCGCACCGTTCAAGAGAAAAACGGTGCGCTTTTTTTATGAACAAAAAGAAACGATGTTCGTTATTGATAAATTCTATTCTATATGCAGACACTGAAAGATGATATAAAGCAGCGTATACTCGTAACGGCACGCGAGGAGTTTATAGCACACGGTGTAAAATGCACTTCCATTCGCACGGTGGCGCGCAAGGCTGGGGTGGCTGTAGGCAATGTTTACAACTATTTCGGCAGTAAGGACGAACTTTTCTGCGAGGTGTTGCGACCGCTCATTACCGCATTAGACCGTTATATCCAATCGCACAACTCGGAATGGCACTTGAGCCTTGAGGTGTTCAGTGCGAGGAGGTTTCAGGACGAATACATTCTGGCAATGAAGACATTTGTTATAAATTTCCGTCCCGAACTTCGACTGCTGCTCTTCAAAGCGGAGGGCAGTTCGCTGGCAGGATACAAGGAAAAGATTATAGAGCATCAGACAAAGATTGGCATGGAATACCTTCAGCTGATGAAAGAGCGTTATCCGCACTTGGATATTAACATTTCGCCTTTCTTTCTCCACATTGCTAGTTCCACATGGATGAGCATTTTCTCAGAGCTGGTGGAACACGATGAGTTTGACGAACAGGAGATTGAGTGCGCACTTGAGCAATATGCTGCTTACAGTATGGCTGGGTGGAGAGAGCTTATGAAAGTATGGGCAGATGAGTTTTAAATACATTAAATAACAATAAGATGATAAAGACACTTAAACGTTTAGGGGCTTATATGGGAAGGCGCAAGTGGTTGCTGCCCTGCTCCGTCGGGCTTTCGGCAGTGAACGGACTGCTGTCTCTCGTTCCCTTCATTCTTTTGTGGCTTGTGGTGCGCATCCTGCTCACAGCAGAGGGTGACCTTGCCGACACGTCTTTGTGGGACTATGCTCTTGCAGCGTTTGTGGTATCAGTGGCAAATATTCTGCTCTACTTTTTCGCTCTGATGCTCTCGCATCTTGCTGCTTTCCGCATAGAAATTAATATGCGACGCTGGGCGATGGAACGGCTTATGCGCGCTCCCTTGGGCTTTTTCGACACACAGAACACAGGGCGTATGCGCAAAATCATTGACGAGGATTCGGGACAGACACACACATTTGTGGCACACATACTGCCTGATGTGGCAGGAAGCGTGGTGGCTCCGCTCGGTGTTATTATACTCCTGTTCATGGTGGATTGGCAGATGGGACTTGCCTCAATGGTACCACTCGTGTGTGCTTTCGGCATTATGGGCTATATGATGAATCCTAAGAACAACCACTTTCAGCGAATGTACCTCGATGCATTGGAAAAGATGAGTGCGGAGGCAGTAGAATATGTGCGTGGCATACCTGTGGTGAAGGTGTTCCAGCAAACGGTGTTCTCGTTCAAGCGGTTCTACGACAGCATCATTAACTACCGCGACCTTGTGATAAAGTACACCCTGCTGTGGCGCACACCAATGTCTGCCTATATCGTAGCCATCAACGCCTTTGCTTTCTTTCTTGTGCCTACGGGCATACTCCTCATAGGACACGGCGGACAGACGGCTGTCGTTATCTCGGATATGACACTCTATGTGCTGATTGCGCCTGTTATCTCGGTCAATGTAATGAAAGCGATGCACCTCAGCCAGAACCTTTTCCTTGCGAACGAGGCTGTAGACCGATTGGAAAAGCTCACCGACGCCACACCGCTTCCCGACAGCGAAACACCACAGAGAGCCAAGTCTTCAGACATCTGTCTGCACAACGTGTCGTTCAGATACGATGGGGCGGAGAAAGATGCCGTGAGCCATATCGACCTCACTATCGGCGAGGGAAAGACAGTGGCACTTGTTGGACCATCGGGCAGCGGCAAGACTACCATAGCAAGGCTCATTCCCCGCTTCTGGGATGTGCGCGAGGGCAGCGTGAGCATTGGCGGAACGGACGTGCGACAGATGGACAAGGCGGAGCTGATGCATAGTGTGTCGTTCGTGTTCCAGAACACGCGGTTGTTCAAGACCTCCATCTTGGAGAATGTGCGCTACGGCACGCCTGAAGCTACACTCGACGAAGTGAACCGTGCCATAGACCTTTCGCAGAGCCGTGAGATTATAGACCGACTGCCACAGGGCTTGAACACTATCATAGGCAGTGAAGGAACTTACCTTTCAGGGGGCGAGCAGCAGCGCATAGTGCTTGCGCGCGCTATTCTGAAAGACGCGCCCATAGTGGTACTCGACGAGGCGACCGCCTTTGCCGACCCCGAGAACGAGTATCTCATTCGCGAGGCACTCGCACACCTCACACATGGCAAGACTGTCCTGATGATAGCCCACCGACTCACTACCGTGCAAGATGCCGACAGCATCGTAGTGGTGGCCAACGGTAGGATTGCCGAGCAGGGTACGCACGAGGAACTTATGGCGCGGAAGAGTATGTATAACAGAATGTGGAACGAATACCAGCAATCCGTTGAGTGGAAACTGTAATCATAAAAGTACGATACAACTATGACAAGATATTTTCAAGACCGTTTCGCCCTTTCGGAAAAAGGGGCAAAGGATTTGCAGCGGGGCATATTCTTCTCAACATTGCTCAACCTTGCATTGATGCTTCCGCCGTCTTACTTGTTTTTGTTCCTTATGGAGCGCATCGGCACACATACGGGGCAACACTCCCTATGGTTCTATCTGCTCTTGGCGGTAGTATTGGCTGTGGTGATGTTTGTAGTGGCGCGCTGGCAATACGACAGCGCCTACACCACTATCTACACCGAAAGCGCGCAACGACGCATAGGACTCGCTGAAAAGCTGCGCCGTCTGCCGTTGGCATTCTTCGGCGAGCGCAACCTCTCCGACCTCACATCCTCCGTGATGGAAGACTGCACCGCGCTGGAAGAGATTTTCTCGCACGCCGTACCGCAACTGTTTGCTTCCGTGGCGAGCATCATTCTTATTTCCGTCGGGATGTTCTGCTACGACTGGCGGCTTGCTCTCGCTCTCTTCTGGGTGGTGCCGCTGGCAGTGGTTACATTGCTGCTGGCACGACATAGGCTCGACAAGGCTTTCGTAAAGCTCTATCATGTGAAGCGAGGTGTAACCGAGCAGGTGCAGGAGGGGCTGGAATGTATGCAGGAGATAAAGTCATACTGTGGTGAGGCGGTATACAACCACAGTTTCGACAAACGCCTGAATGACTACGAAAAGGAATTGCTCAACCACGAGTTGGTGGCAGGCGTATTCGTCAATCTCTCCTCCGTACTACTGCGATTGGGTATGCCTACGGTGATACTTGTTGGTGCGTGGTTGTTGCAGCGTGGCGAAGTGTCGGTGTTTGACTATCTGGCATTTCTCATAGGCTCGGCAATGGTCTACAATCCTATACAGGAGGCTTGCAGTAATCTTGCCATACTCGCTTACTTAGACGTGCGCATCAACCGAACGAAAGAGATAGAGGCGATGCCTGTGCAGACAGGAAAAAAGAGTGCGGATATGAAAGGCTACGACATAGAGTTCCGCAACGTAAGCTTTGCCTACGAAACTGAAAAGCAGGTGCTGCACAACGTTTCGTTCACCGCTCGACAAGGCGAGGTTACGGCTCTCGTGGGGCAGTCGGGCGGAGGAAAGAGTACTGCTGCCAAGCTTGCTGCTCGCTTCTGGGATATTGATGGCGGAGAGATACGCGTGGGGGGATGCAATATTGCTGACATTGATCCAGAAACTCTGCTCAAGAACTACGCCATAGTGTTTCAGGACGTGCTACTCTTCAATGCCTCCATTGCTGACAACATACGCATCGGCAAGCGGGAGGCTACCGACGAGGAAGTGCGCCGTGTGGCACGGTTGGCACAGTGTGACGACTTCATAAGCCGTATGCCACAGGGCTACGACACGGTGATAGGTGAGAACGGCGAAACGCTCTCTGGTGGAGAGCGGCAGCGCATTTCCATTGCCCGGGCCCTACTGAAGAATGCCCCCATCATTCTCCTTGACGAAGCCACCGCCAGCCTCGATGCCGAAAACGAAACGAGGATACAGGCTGGCATCTCCGAGTTGGTACGCAACAAGACCGTAATCATTATTGCCCACCGTATGCGCACTGTGCTGGGTGCCGACCACATCGTGGTGCTTGGGGGCGGAACGGTTATAGAGCAAGGTGCGCCTGCCAAGCTGATGGCACAAGGTGGAGAGTTTGTGCGAATGGTAAAGTATCAGCAGAACAACGGAAACGATAATCCAATAGGAACTGGTCGGTAAGAAATATAACAAGCTCAACAGTGAGTGCTTAAGAACAATGTTGAGCTTGTTAAGGCTTCACAGGAAAGGCCATGCGTATAGAGTTAGTGAAAGAGTACAGTCCGCTCGCTTTCTTGAGAGGAGAGAATACCTAAGATGAGAGGGCCTTCGTGTTAATCTCCGACAATACAAAATCCTGTGCAGCAATATGTTGCATAGGATTATTCTTTTGCCGAGTTAAGAAAAAGCATCTATGCGTGATTGCATGATACAGAGAGCTGATTATCGGACTGGTCCAACTGATCCGCGCTGTCCGACTGGTCGGAGATTTAGATAAGGGGATACAAAAATAGCTGCGGCACATTTCACAACGTACCGCAGCTTCACAGAACTTATATAGAGATGAAAAAACTATTTCCTAATTTTGAGCAAAAAGGGCCTTGCTTTGTTGGTGGCTCGCTCCCTTGATT
>CAUSYJ010000132.1:0-4767 GCA_963535845.1 uncultured Alloprevotella sp. | reverse complement strand
ATCCTGCACAGTACGTGAGTGCCACGAGTCCTTACCAGAAGACGATAACTTATAGTGTTCGTGATTTGACAGGACGTGACTTGCGCACAAGTGCAGACTCTTTTAAAGGGAGTGTTGTAGTGAGACTGCCAAAAGAGTATGCGCAATATATTGTTGATAAGTATTACGAAAATCCTGCATACTTTAAAAATTCTTATAGCTTTATTCATCATGTTTGTCCAGGCTTTTATTTTAAGACGAGTGATGGAGTTGGCTCTATGCTGAAAGTAGAAACAAGCTATTTGAATCTGTATTTCCGCTACCTTCAGAAGACAGCTACAGGGAGAGATAGTATCTGTAGTGTGCAAGAATCTATGGCTGCTACGGAAGAGGTTATTCAAAATACGCACGTTGATAATCAATTGCCCGCCGGAATGCTTAGTGCCACGAACCAGTATTCTTATGTGAAATCTCCCGTTGGTATCTATACTGAAGTTGCATTACCAGTTGATGATATTGTAGGAGGAAAACACTATACTGATTCTATCAATCAAGCAAAAATAACTTTCCGTTGTTTGAATAATACCATTTCTGGAAATTATACTCTGACGAAACCTTCAACACTTATTCTGTTACCGAAATCAGAGATGTATTCATTCTTTGAAACAAAGACGCTACCAGATAATCTAACAAGTTATACGGCTGATTATAACTCAGACTATAACGCATACGTTTTTAATAATATAGGCCAGTTGCTTTCGACAATGAAACGCGCCAGAGATAAAGGTGCTGGTGTTGTCGTTGGTGAATCTGAAGCAAGTCGGCGCGCAAAATATGCTGCTTGGGAATCAGTTAATCCTAATTGGAATAAAGTAGCACTTCTTCCTGTGAGTTCAGAATATACGACAGTGAAAAATAATCTAACGGGAGAAACTACTCGCCAACTTCTTCGAGTTCGAAACGAATTAGGCCTGTCGAGCGTTAAATTACAAGGAGGCCCAACAGGTAATAATCTGTCAATTTCTGTTGTTTATACAAAATTCGAAAAATAAGACTACAGCCTTCTCTTTTGAGAAGGCTTTTTCATCACAATAAATGAAAGCACTACTCTTTGCTGCGGGGCGTGGAACTCGCTTGAAACCTCTGACAGATACAATGACAAAAGCTTTAGTACCTGTTGCTGGAAAACCTCTTTTATGGCATACACTGACTCGTCTGCGTGAGGCAGGAGCCACAGAGGTTATTGTAAATGTACATCACTTTGCTGAACAAATCATTAGCTATTTGAATAAGCATGATTTTGGAATACCTATTCATGTGAGTGATGAACGCGGAGAACTTCTCGATACGGGGGGCGGGCTGCGTCAAGCTATGAAACTTTTCACACCTAATGATAATCCCATATTGATTCATAATGTGGATATTCTTAGTAATGCTCCTTTGCGTGAGTTTTATGAGGCAAATAAAGATGCTGATGCAGCCTTGATGGTTAGTGAACGTGTGACAACTCGTTATCTTCTTTTTGATGAGGATAATTATTTGCGCGCTTGGACCAATATTCAGACAGGAGAAGTACGTACGCCTTTTCCGAATCTGGATATAATTCCTTTACGCCGATATGCTTTTAGTGGCATCCATTTAGTATCTCCTCGTTTGCTCTCTTTTTTAGAAGAGTTTCCAAAGGTTTTTCCTATTATGGATTTCTATTTGCAGACCTGTGACAAACTGTCGTTTCGAGGAGCTTTTTCTTCAAATCTCCGCTTGCTTGATGTAGGTAAACAAAATACGCTAAAGGAGGCTGAAGATTTTATTCTCACGCTCTGATACTCTGATGCAGGAAGCGGTTTTGTATCTTTTATAAATGAATTGCTGTCTGGTAGAACGGTGAGATTCTGTTTCTTCGTCTGCCAGACAGCAATTGTTTTATAGAAAAAGTTCTTTAAACTCTCTTAGCGCCCAATAACGGGCGGAGCAAGGAGTTGAGGTTGCTCACCAATAATGGAGAATGCTTCCTTTTCGAAGTGGTTTCTTGTTGATGCTTGCACAGATGTTGGTCTTGGTAAGTGTGCTTGATCAAATCTTACAAATTCATCAAAGTTGTAGGTCCATGATTCGCCAAAAGCTGTAGACATTATACGTTTATATATAGCCTCTCGTGATGGTGCATTGAACCCATGTCGATTGTGAAACATCATGCTATCATCTGTAGGGCGCCATCCTCCATGAAGATAGCCTAAAGCACCTTCGTAGATACCAAGCTTCTCTCCGAAGAGATCTCGTGATTGGTAGTTCTTATTAGCTAAGATATGATTCCAAGGAGTTTCTGTAGCAGAAAAAGAAATGTTATGTGCCCATCCATATTTTTTCTGTAATTCGCTGTATTTGTTCACTTGATCAAGAGGAATGCTTGTATTGTTTGATTCATAGGCATATTCGTCAAGTAATTTAGCCAACCCGTGTCCCAAAGTCTCATGACATAGAACAGCTCTATAGGCCTCGCTTTTAGCATCATTATTGACGAGTGGCACATACGCAATAGCAAAATTGCTCATCTTTCCATCGAAAGAAATACCAAAGTTTGTTATTCCTGCATACTGTGGGCTATTAAGAATAACGGCGGTAACTACTTCGTGTAGGCGACTTTCTGCTTTGAACTCTTCAATGTTCTTTACGGCAGCCAGAACCTTGTCGAAATTACCAGTTATAAGTGAACTTCCATTTCCTTTAATTTCACAGTCGAGTGCTGTTTTGTATTTTTCACCGAATGCATTGTTTTGAGAGACAAGAGTTACTTGCCATACATCGAAGTATTCGCGGAGTGATTTTACGGGTTCTTCAGTGAAGAGGTTCTCCATTGATTGATTCATAATCTCATCGTAACGACCTGAGTTAATTTCTTGGTCCACGAAACCATCTCCCATGAGAACAAGAGGAATACCAGCCCCTTTGGTATGTTTCTGTAATTGTTTTACGGAATTATTGCGAGAATAATCCGTGGAAGTTTCAACGGGTAAACCTTCTTGTACGATGCTGAATAGTCCAGAGGTGATGTAAACTTTATTATGATCGTTAGGATTTACAATGCGAATGTAGAAAGATGCACTTCTCTTCTCATGTGTGTCGTTAGGAGCAACGGTGAATTGATATTCACTCTCTTCCAATCCTTCATTCGTTTCGCTTGTTTTGCTTCCTACGTTAGCATCTTTCTTTGCCTTAATCCAAGTTGGTTTTGCAGATTGCGAAACGAATAAAAGTTTATATCCGCGTATATTTGAAGAAAATTTTACGCTTAAATCTCCACCTTTGATGTCAACATTGTAAATCTGCTGATTAAAATTAACAACATCGGCCATTTCTTGAGAAAATTTAAGCTGACTGCTTCCTGTTGTGGAGGTTAGGAGTAATATGCCTTCGCGAACTTTTCCTGTGTTATTATATGTTTTTGCAATAATTTTTACTTCCTGCTTACCTGCAGTACCTGTCATGGGCGATACAGTTGCCCACTCCACGTTTACACTTGCCTTCCAAGATTCAGGGCAGGAGAAACTGACTTCTTTTTTACTATTTTTCTCAACTCCCAATTTTAAGGAAGATTCTGGTGTTGTCACCGTAAAGGGAGATGATTCGCTACCATTATTTTCCGATGAACAAGCTACTAGCAAAAAGATGCTAGATATTGCAAGCACCCGACTAATCTTAGCTTTCATATGATATAAAAGTTGAAGCCGTTCCAAAGCCTTGAAAGTTCTAGAATATACCTTCTTGCATTGGAACGGCGTTGTTTATGTTTTTATTTGGAAGGAGCGGTCAAATCTAAACGCTTAATCTCTGTTGTTTGAAGGCCATCATCACTCATACCGATGACTATTACATGATACTTTTTACCAGCTGTGATATTTTGGTCAACACTGATTCCTGTTTCTGCATTAGAGATCGTCTGTTCTCCAGAACGGAGTAGCTTAGAAGCTCCCCAGTTGTAGTTTCTTACTACACCCATTTTTTCAGCATCACCCATACGTCCCATTAGGAGTTCAAAGTCTTTGCCACCATAGTTCTTCTCTACGTACTCGTCCTCTACAAAGGTTACAAAATATTTCTCTGTGTTGGAGGAAGGTACAACTTTAACAACGGATACTACCTTACCATCTTTGAGCGTTTGGCTAACAGAAGTCACATTGAAAGTCATCTTGCTGGTTGCCTTCCATTCAGGAGTAGTAAATTTTACTTTTACAAATGGAGTGGAAAGTACAACTGGATTCTTGGGGTTTTCTTTGTATTGGAATTTACATCCGTAAGAATAGAATATGTATGTTTTCCCCGGACTCAGAATTCTAGTTTTCCAAGAGTGATTTCCTTTTTGACACGCACTTTCCATCTTAACATACCAAGGAACGAAAGGAGGAGGTACTGCCTTATAGTAGGAAAACTCATAATTAGCGATAAAGATAGAGTCTGATTCGTATTTCGCGTATTTATCCCATTCTGTCTGAGCCGTTTGATAGGGCATGTTCGGATCTGTAGGAGTGACATTAAATGTTGCACCACGATAGCTTAATTCTGTTACTTCCATTTTGAAAGGTGAGGGCGATGTTGTTACTTCTACACTAACTGATTTAGATTCTAGTTGTGGAGATTTTGCTATAAGACTGAAAGTGTACTTCGTGTCGTAGGAGAGGAGAAGTTCTTTGCTCTCAGTGATTTCTACGCTTGTAGTGGCAGTTTCGCCCTTGGCAATTGTGGTATTCACTCCATCTATGTTTGTTGAAAGTTCATAGACATAAGCAGTTG
>CAUSYJ010000131.1:0-4802 GCA_963535845.1 uncultured Alloprevotella sp. | reverse complement strand
CTAATATACTTTTGAGAAATGCTCCGAAGAGGCTATTCTCTAATCCGCCATCGTGAGCGGATAGCCGCAGAGAGCCATGCCGAAGATGAGCAATCCCACAATGATGCGATACCAGCCGAAGGCTTTGAAACCGTACTTCGTCACATAGTTGAGGAAGAACTTAATGGCCAGAATGGCAACAAGGAAGGCGATGATATTACCCGCTAACAAGAGCGTAAGATGATTGCCCTGCAGGAGAGCATCGCCAGTTCCGTCTTTCAAGAGGTCGTAGACTTTCTTACACGTTGCTCCAAACATGGTTGGAACAGCGAGGAAGAATGAAAATTCGGCGGCAGCTTTGCGCGTCAACTTCTGTTGCATACCGCCCACGATGGTTGCCATCGAACGAGACGTGCCGGGCAGCAACGCGGCGATACACTGATAGAGACCCACCATCAAGGCGCGCTTATAGGTGAGCGGCGTTTGTTCGCTGCCTTTATTGAAAAGTTTGTCGCAATAAAGCATAAACACACCGCCAATAATGAGCATCGCCGCCACGGTATTTACACTACCGAGATTTTCGTCGATGAAATCGCCCAATTTGAGCCCCACGACAACTGCGGGAAGTACGCCCACGATGAGTTTCAAATAGAACGGCCAGATTCTCCCCCACCAAGAGGTGTTTTTCCCTACTTCAACGGGCGGGTTGAAGAAGCGGCGCCAATAGAGGCATACGACGCTCAAGATTGCGCCAAACTGAATGATAACGGTGAAGGCTTTAACAAACGGTGTGCTCTCCATGTGGAAGAGCCCCTCCGTGATAATCATGTGGCCTGTTGAGGAAACGGGCAAAAACTCCGTCAAACCCTCAACGATACTAAGCACAATAGCTTCGAACCAATTCATATCGGCCGAAGCTGTAAGTAGAGATATGTCGAACATAATGATAGCTCCTAACGTGTTTACTTCTCCACTGAAGTAGTATTATCCTCTTTGTCACTCGGACAGCGGATGATGCCCACAATCATAAAGAGATAGCCGAAGAGGCAAACAACGGGAGCTACCTTGATGCGCATTGCGCTGAAAATATCGGGATTGAAATGTGTGGCATCAGAGCCTTTTCCAGACATGAGTATCATGCCCAAGATGACAATAGCCATACCGATGGCTAACAGAATGAAATTGGTGCGATCAAACGCAAATACGTGTTTCTTTTCCATTGTTGGAAATATGTTTTTTTGATTTTTCCGAAAATTTATTTGAGATACATTTGCCCTTCACTCATACGCAGATAGCGATTCACGCAAATGTAGGCACACGCCAAGGTCATCACCAAGCCGCTCACAAAGATAGTGCCTATCGTAGAGCCTACAATGAATGGCGTAATCAGACTACCAATGTAGAGATCCTGCATCCACAGCAGATAGATGCCCACGCCGATAAGCCCACTGGCAATAAGGGCTGAAATTAGACCTATTGCAAAGGCTTTCCACATAAAGGGGCGGCGAATGAAACTCCAGCGAGCTCCCACAAGCTTCATCGTGTGAATGGTGAAGCGGCGAGCATAGATGCTCATGCGTATCGTGTTGTTGATAAGCGCAAAAGAAACGAAAGCCAGTAGCACGGCCAGCACGAGCAAAACAAGGCTCACCGTTGGAATCGTCTTGTCAAGACTGCGCATCTCCTCGATGGGATACACCACATCGGCCACGCCAGCGCGTTGCTTCAAGATGGGTACAAAACGTTTTAGGCTGTCCAAGTTGGCGTATTCTGCTTTCAAATACACATCAAACTCGGCTGGAATCGGATTATAATCTAAAAAAGCCTCGGGCGAATCCTCCATCACTTCCGACACTTGCTTCGTTCCTTTCTCTTTAGATACGTAGCTGGTGCGCAGCGTGTAGGGCTGTTCGCGCAAATATCGCTGAAGAAGGTACAGTTCCTGTTGCGACAAATCGTTATTGACCACTACGGCTACAGGCATTGTTTCGCGAACATCACGGCTGAAATTATTAGCGAAGAGAACGAAGAAAACCACGATACCCATCAAGATGAGCACCATCGTTGTACTGATGCAGGACGTCACCGTTGCAAAGCGGCCGCCAATATGCTTTTTTCTTTTGCTCATAGTTTGTATTTTTCGTCTAAACGAATCTACATAAGAACCCACTAAAGGGAAATTGATGCAAAAATATAAATATGTAAGGAAACCGGCAAAAGAATGTGTATATTTATATGATTTTCAGAAAACAGAAACGGAGAGGGAAAACCTTTTAGAAGGTCTTTCTTCTCCGTTTTAGATTCTCAGATTAGAATAAAGAATGTTGTAAGTAGTACGTAGTTTCTACTCTTTCAAACCTTTTATATCGCTACACCTTTCAGCGTGGCACTGCTACTCTCCGTTATGCGAACGCGCACAAAGTCGCCAATGTGGTGCGTTCCGCGGTCGATGATGACCACTTTGTTTTGCTCCGTTCGCCCGAAGAGTTGGTCGCGACTGCGCTTGCTCACACCTTCCACCAGGATTTCAAATTCTTTTCCTTCGTCGCGCTTATTGCTCTCGGCACTCAGTTCGTTCTGAAGCGCGATGAGTTCGTTAAGGCGGCGGATTTTAGTTTCTTCTGGAATATCGTCGGGCAAGTGTTTAGAGGCGTAAGTACCAGGGCGCTCGCTGTATTTGAACATGAATGCACTGTCATAACCGCACTCGCGCATCAGCGAAAGGCTCTGCTGGTGATCTTCCTCCGTCTCTCCGCAATAACCCGCAAAGATATCGGTGCTCAAACCGCAATTGGGAACGATGCGGCGAATGGCAGCAACGCGATCCAAGTACCATTCGCGGGTGTACTTGCGGTTCATACGCTTCAGTATCACGTCCGACCCGCTCTGCACGGGAAGGTGGATGTGGCGGCACACGTTGGGCTCTTCAGCAATGACGCGGAGCGTATCGTCGCTCATATCTTTCGGGTGAGAAGTTGTGAACCGCACACGCATATTAGGGACGGCGCGCGCTACGGCACGGAGCAATTCGGGGAAACCGAGCGTCCGCTCTCCGTCGGCACTCACCCATTTATAGCTATTGACATTCTGACCGAGCAGCGTAACCTCTTTGAAACCGCGAGCATGGAGATCGTTCACTTCTTGGAGAATACTCTCCAAATCCCTGCTACGTTCACGCCCACGAGTATAGGGCACGATGCAATAGTGGCAGAAATTGTTACATCCGCGGGTAATACTCACAAAACCACTCAACTGACTGCCGCAAACGCGCTCGGGAACAATGTCGCGGTAGGTCTCTGTGAGCGAGAGTTCCGTATTCATCGCCTTATGTCCCGTTTCTGCCTGCGCCACCAAGTCGGGCAGCGTCAGATAGGCATCAGGTCCCGCCACGAGGTCTGCATGATGCTCATTGAGAAGTCCCTCCTTCACGCGCTCTGCCATACATCCCAGCACACCGATAATGAGCTGGCGCCCATGTTTCCGCAAGCCGTTGAGTTCGTCGAGGCGATGAATGATGCGTTGCTCAGCTTTGTCGCGCACTGAGCAAGTGTTGAGGAAGACAGCGTCAGCCTCATCTATATTTTCAGTGGGTTCGTACCCCGCCATCTTCATGACGGAAGCCACCACCTCTGAGTCGGCCACATTCATCTGGCAGCCGTAAGTTTCTATATATAAATGCTTCATGGCTGCAAAGATACTACTTTTTTCTGAGCCGTCTGATCGCACAGTTCCACCCAAGACAACGAAAAACCCTAACAGTACACTCTCGGGTGCCTATTAGGGAAAACTTTAGATTTATAAGGAATAGACCTACACGACTTACAAGCTGCACCAAGCATCTTGCTGTGTATCTCTTCTCTCCTATTTCATTATGAATTTCTTGGAGGACTGGCCGTAGCTCAATATATATACGCCTTTGGGGAGAGATGGGAAACGTACGCTTGTGCCGAAACCCTCTTGCAACAACATACCATTGGTAGCATAGAGCCTCCAGCTGGTACTCCCTCCCGTAAAGCTCACGGAACGACCATCGGAAGCAATAACAGGCTGATTCGTTTCTTTAGAGAATTGAATCTCTCCTATACCCGTCTTAACAAGTTCCTCACCGTTCAAAACGTACCATTTCTTCGCCGTAGCCTGCCGAAGCCCCTCATCTGTTATACAGTTCATATCGGGGGTAGGATCTTCCGCATGATTGAACAGCATCAAATAGCCCTCGTCCACTTCTGGCAAACTCTGGATCAGACGCAGCGAGGCATCTCCGCTAAGGTTGTTGTGGTCCATGAGGAGCGCACGCAATCCACTGCAACCCGTTGCTGAGAGTTCGCTGATTTGATTGTGATCGCAGGCTAATGAGTGGAGAGAAGCATTACCGGCGATGGTCAAGGCTGTAAGTTTGTTATAGCTCAAACTTGCTTCTTTGAGTGCAGCATTATGAGAGAGGTCGAGTGTCTGCAACTGATTGTCGCCACAGCTCAGCGTCATGAGGTTTTCCAAATGGGCTACACTCAGTTCCTTGAGCTGATTGCTGAAGCAGTAAAGCTCCTCGAGTGCCGTATTTTGAGAAAGGTCGAGCGTGCTGAGCTCATTGAGCTTGCAGTTGAGTTCCTCCAGTGCCGTCTGTTTACTCACATCAAGCACCTTAAGCCTGTTATCACCACAATATAGATGAGTAAGAAGCGGATTGTTTGTCACGTCAAGTTCGTCCAGTTTGCACTGTTCGCAATAGAGCATCTTGAGCTGCGACAGTTTGCTCACATCGAGCTTTGTAATCTTGTTGCGACTGCAATTCAGTACTTTCAGATTAGGACAATGAGAGACAC
>CAUSYJ010000130.1:0-4837 GCA_963535845.1 uncultured Alloprevotella sp. | reverse complement strand
GCCTATATTCTGCTGGCGCACGAACTTTCCATATATATGAAAGATGTAAAAGTAGACGAGTTTCACCGTACTTTTTTTGTAGAAATAGACAAAACAGGGCATTTTGTTCTCCATCCGCTGGACGACAACTATACTAAAGAGGAGCTGCGAATCTTTAAGGCTCTTCAGAAGCAAATACGCCGAATTGAGCCTTTTGCTCTGCAAGGTATTCTGCTTGCCGACGGGCGTTACCTGCCAGGGCATTTTATGGAGATTGATAAATATAAACCCTATAACGGCGCTGATAAGAAACTGGCTGAACGCGAAAAAAAGACATTAAACCGTTGGAAGATTAGTCTACCTAAATATCAAAGATTAGAAAAAGGAAATATACAGAGCCTTTTTAGATACTGGTAAATCTGGAGTTTTTTTCAAATATTATCGGGAGAGGGCGCATGGTGTTGTGCTCATAAATATCCTTATTGCGTTTGGAGATACAATAAGGATGTCAGCCGACAGCCTTATTGCGTCAGCTCACGCGCTTATTGTGGCAACGAGAGCGCGGAGGGAAGTGGGATATAGGAGGAATCTCCCTATCCCTGTATATAGATTTTTTGTTGTCACGTCGTCACGTTGTCACACTTTTGGTATAACTGCCTGAAAAAGTATGTATTATTAAGTGTGGCGGCGCGTGATAACAGTGCGACAACAAAAGTTTTGTTGTCACGTGCTTGGCTTGTTGTATATCAGTGTGTTATCTTCCGCGTAACAACGTGACAACAAAAAAACGTGTTTTTTCTGATAGGGGAGAGAGGTCCTATTTCCGCCCTCGCGTGAGTGTAAGCCGCTCCCTCCACGCTTTCAGTGCGACGCCGCCGGCGTCGGAGTGTCCTCTGTCCACTTTCCACTTTCCCACGGGTTCCCCCTCGCTTATTGCTCGGGTATCACCCGCGGTTATGCATGGTGCGCCTCCTCTGGAGGCGTTGTCTATGTTGGCGGCTGCGGTAGTGGGGGCATGGCTGAGTGTGTCTACAGATAAGTACATAGATATCTCATGATGCACGGAAGAGAGGGCATGGAGTACTCCACGTGCTCACCCACTGTCCCCAGCGGGGACACACCATGCTTAACCGCGGGTGATGCCCGCAGGGTGAACCCGTGGAGTGGTGACGCCGCCCCCCCTCCGACACCGGCGGTGTCGCACAGCATCCACTTCTGCCCGCCCGAATCGCTCCCTTTAACTATGAAATTTCTACAAAAAATGAAATCTTTTTTTTGTTACGCAAAAAGGCTGCATAACCCCTTTCTAACTTTGCATCGTCAAACAAAAGGAAGAACGAGCGAACGGCTAAAAGCAGCCCATAGCTCATGCGGATGGAGCCGCAAGCTTCCCCCCTTAAGAAATGGCGAGGTAGCTCAATCGGATTAGAGCAGTTGCCTACGAAGCATCAGGTTATGGGTTCGAGTCCCATCCTCGTCACAACACATGGAGTAGGTAGCTCAAGTGGTTAGAGTGTCAGATTGTGGGTCTGAATGATATGGGTTCGAGTCCCATCTTACTCCCTTCTTTTTTATGCTCCAGTAGCTCAGTTGGATCAGAGCATCTCGCTACGAACGAGGAGGTCACAGGTTCGAGTCCTGTCTGGAGTACCACACAAAGAAAAGGATTTCGAGCACTATCTATATATATAGATGGTTTCGGAAGCCTTTTGTGATTATTAGGAAGTTTTTACAGAAGGAATAGTAACTTTCCTTTTAGTTTTGAGAGAACACTTTTCAGTTCTTTCGCGGTTTCGCTTTCGGGAATCTCACCGATGAGGCATACCGCCTTTTCCATGAGGTCGTAGTCCTCTGCATTCAGAGGATTCTCATTGATAGAGTATTCAGGGTCGGCGTATCTATAGAACTTATTCTCATACACCTCGATAGGAGCGTTGTATCCAAGTTTGTCCGATCTCATGATCTGAATATCTCCTTGCACCGTTCTCATCGAAACGCCCTTGTCGATGCCTTCCATCTCGTAGAGAGCATCAGAGCAGGCATCAACCAAATCCTCTATTGTCCATCTTCTGTATCTGTTTCTTAAGCATTTGTCTATGGTTTTGTACCGTATTAACGCATTCTTGTTGACTGGCATGGCTATGATAGGAATCTTTTTTGTCCATTATTGTTTTTTGAAAATCTTGTTTTAAGGTGCCATGTCAGTGATAAAGGAAGCTGCGCTGCAAGGCACAAAAAAGTCGGAAAGCTTTCTGGGCTTCCCGACTGTCCTTTATCCCTTGCAAATTATTTTTCAGTGAAAACACATCATTTTATCTGTCAGAGGAAGAAAACGTTTCATCGTCGGAACAATCCCATAAGCACACGATAAGATGAGTTGCGAAACCGTGAAGTTTGGCAACTATCCTCCAAGCGTCGATGGGCATGGAGCAGTGAGCTGATGTGGATGTTCAGATTAGAGTTCATTTTCTTTTATCAGATAGAATCTGCTTTTTGCGTGTGCAAAGTTATTCATTCTTAGCGAGAAATCATCCGACCAAAGGAAATTTCCGCTTTTCGAGGTGCAAAACTACAATGAGGCTACGCAATCTTTTTGCGTACCACCCATCAATATAGTTTTGTTCACTTCTTCCATTTGCTTTTTCTTTAATATCCCGCCATTTCCAGATCTGTTATGGAGTAGGCTGTCACATAGAGGTACATTGCCACTGTCACTTGAATCGCTGCATCCATCTCTTTGTTGTCTTTGTTGGGAGCATTGTGGGCTTCGTCGTTTCTCCAATTGCGTAGCATCTGAAGATAAGTGGCAAATTTCTTACTATCATCGTCCTCAGCATATTTCAGATTCCAAAGACATTTGAAAGCATGAATAGCATCGGCCAAAGTGGTATTCTTGCCCTCGTACCCGATAATCTCTTCACCATAAATCATATAATAGAGCTTCTTTAAGAAGGCTTCATATTTCTGCACTAATGAATTGAAGAAAGACGTTTTTACAACCGCCGGAAGATTAGGATTCGTATAGATATTGTTCAGAACCTCCCGGAGCAGAGTGTCGATACCGTCGAGCCTGGGTATGCTGGAGTTGTTCAGAACAAAAAAGAGATAATCCACCACTTCGGGCATGCTTCTCATCTTTTGACAAACATTTGCAAACTCCTTTTGCATGCTTTCAGTGATCTTCTCTTTCAAGACGGCTTCGTCATAGATGAGGCTTGAGGTGGCTGTAGCTTGCATGACCAGAGCTTCCACAAACTTATTCATCAGTGACAAGGAGAAGCCCTTTTCTTTATCAAGAACTTCTTTAAAATTGAGATATTTGTCGATCTGGTTCACTATTGTTTCGTCAAACTTCTGCTTGCAAATATTGAGCAACACATCGTGAGGATTTCCTGCACGCGCGGCGTCTACAATTTCAGGATCTTTGAGCAGTTCGTCCCATATCTGTTTGATAATCTTGTCGTTTTCATTCAGAATGTGAACAAAGGGACTGTTTACCATATCCAGCAATTCGGCAACGGTTTTCTTTTCGTCCTCCTTCCTTTGCCCAACTTCCCCGATGCGGCTTGCTCGTAGCTCGGTGGGTTTGTCCTCAAGCTGTATGCTTCCCTCGAAGGATAATTGAATCCGCAGCTTGTCAAGGTCGATCATGTCTATCAGCTCCATGGGTAAAGTCTCCTTGGTATAAGGCAAATATTTGTAGAACACCTTACAGAATACATAGAATTTCTCCAATTCTGGATCCATAAACTCCATGAGCTGTGCGAGGAATCCATACTGGCGTACAAAGCGATTCACGAGTTTGCGGTATTCGTCCTTTTTCTCATCGGACATTTCTGCTATTCTTTCGTTCACAATGCGCAGTAAGAGCGATGACACACTGGACAACTTTCTCTCATCTGCCAATCTTTCGCAAACGTCATTGATTTCCTTTTCGCTGAAGATGTTCCATTTCTCAACGTCCTCTTTCAGGGCGTAAACACGCTGCGTGTCAATATCTCCCGTGAGTGTTGTGTCGGTGTAGTATTGGTTGAAGGCTTTGCGAACAGAATCGGCATCATTGCGAAAATCCACCACGAGCGTATCCTCCTTGAAAGGCCAATACGTACGGTTTAGTCGAGAGAGCGTTTGGATGCATTGTATGCCCCCCAGCTTGCGATCAACAAACATCGTGTGTAGCAACCCATCGCGATACGTAGGAGGGTGAATGCAGACAACCCAGCTTGCGATCAACAAACATCGTGTGTAGCAACCCATCGCGATACGTAGGAGGGTGAATGCAGACAACCCAGCTTGCGATCAACAAACATCGTGTGTAGCAACTTTTGGTCGAAACCTGTCTGAAACTTTTCGGCTACAATCAGCAATTTATAGTCGCTCTCCTTAAATTTTTCCGCAATGGCATTGTCCGTCACGCCATTATCATTCATGTTGGCTTCAGTACATTTGCGACCGTTGCTGTCAATGACCTCACCAGAGAAAGCCACTAAGGTCTTGATCTCATCGTTATACTCTTCGGTGATGATACGGTCTATCATCTGTTTGTAGTCGGCTGCAGCTTGTCGAGAGTCGCACACTACCATCGCCTTTGCTTGATGATTGATCTTATGAATTGTAAACTTCATGAATTGGTCAACAATCATGCTCGCCTTGCGCAGCTTGATGTATTTGTCTCTCCCCAGTTTGGCTGCAATAAACCTTCAGCGCCTTTTTCTTCTCAAAATACGGCAAATCACACGATAATATGACACAAATTATTTCAAAAAATCATTTGCTTTTATGCCTGATGAGCCTTATTCTCCGAGACTTCTATATAGGTCTACGACACAGGAAAGCTGCTGTTGGCGTGTTTCAAGCA
>CAUSYJ010000129.1:0-4858 GCA_963535845.1 uncultured Alloprevotella sp. | reverse complement strand
TAAGACGGGAGAGTAGGTCGCCGCCTTTTTTTAAAATAAGAGACTCCTATCAGAGCAATCATCTGATGGGAGTCTCTTTTTTGTGTGTTTCAGGCAGAAGGGCTCGCAGATTTACTTTTCTGAGAAGGGAAAGCTGGTTGGTGGAGTCTGGGTTTATGGTCAGGAGACAGTTAGCTTTCATTCTTCTTTGCTTTTCATCCGATTTCTATTATTTTTGCGTTCGACTATAAAAAGTCAGAGTCATTGCTTTTGAGCAATTTCATAGAAGCAAATTTATTCGTATGAATGTAAGTTATAAATGGCTGAAGGAATATGTAGACTTTGATCTTTCGGCTGAAGAATTATCTGCTGCATTAACTTCTATTGGTTTGGAAGTTGGCGGTGTTGAAGAGGTGCAATCTATTCGTGGAGGATTGAAAGGTTTGGTAGTAGGCCATGTTCTTTCTTGTGAGCCACATCCTAATTCAGATCATATGCATGTATGTTCTGTGGATTTAGGAAAAGGAGAGCCTGTTCAAATTGTTTGTGGTGCTGCTAATGTTGCAGCTGGACAGAAAGTTATTGTCGCCACTTTAGGAGCCAAACTCTATGATGGAGATAAAGAGTTTGTTATAAAGAAGTCGAAGCTACGTGGTTTAGATTCTTTCGGAATGATTTGTGCTGAAGATGAGATAGGAGTAGGTACAAGTCATGATGGAATTATTGTTTTACCTGAAGATACGAAAGTTGGAACTCCTGCTGCCGAGTATTTTAATTTGGAGAGTGATTTTCTACTTGAAGTTGATTTAACGGCAAACCGTATTGATGCTGCATCTCATTACGGTGTGGCTCGTGATCTTTATGCTTGGCTAAAGCGTAATGGTTATAATACCAGTCTTCATCGTCCCAGCGTAGATGCTTTTGCAGCAGACTATGAAGACTTGCCCATTGATGTTAAAATTGAAAATGCAGAAGCGTGTCTGCGCTATTGTGCAGTCACAGTAAAAGATTGCGTAGTTAAGGAAAGTCCTGAGTGGTTACAAAAGAAATTGACAACGATAGGTCTTCGTCCTATTAACAATATCGTAGACATTACCAATTATATAATGATGGCTTACGGTCAGCCTCTTCACTGTTTTGACGCAGATATGATTGAAGGGCAACAAGTCATCATCAAATCTATGCCAGACGGAACACCTTTTGTAACACTCGATGGTGAAGAACATACTTTGTCTGATCGTGATCTTGCAATTTGCAATACAAAAGAACCTATGTGTATTGCTGGTGTTTTTGGCGGTAAAGGTAGTGGTACTTACGCAACAACGAAGAATGTGTTGTTTGAAAGTGCTTATTTCAATCCCACTTGGATACGAAAGAGTGCTCGTCGTCATGGCTTGAGCACTGACGCTAGTTTCCGTTTTGAACGTGGTGTAGACCCTAACGGACAAATTTATGCATTGAAAGCTGCCGCGCTTCTTACAAAAGAATTGGCAGGAGGCACTATTAGTATGGAAATCAAAGATGTGGAATCTGGTGAACTTCCGAAGTATTTCCCTGTCGTCTTAAACTTCCAATATGTTAATGATTTAGTTGGCAAAGAACTTCCGCGAGAAGTAGTCAAAGAGATTGTTACTAATTTGGAAATGGAGATTGTATCCGAAAGCGAAACAGAACTCACTCTCCACGTCCCAGCCTATCGTGTAGACGTGCAGCGTCCTTGCGATGTCGTAGAAGAGATTCTGCGTATCTATGGTTATAATAACATTGAGATACCCTCTACTATGAACTCTTGCCTAACTGTAGAAGGTGAAGCAGATCGTAGTAACAAGTTACAGAAGCTTATCGCTCAGCAGCTCATAGGGCAAGGCTTTAATGAGATTATGAATAACTCTCTCACCAAAGAAGCTTATTATAACGAGTTGAAGAGCTATCCTAAGGAGCATTTAGTTTATATCATCAATCCTTTGAGTTCAGATTTGAACGTAATGCGTCAAACCTTGCTTTTCGGCGGTTTAGAAAGTCTTTCTCGCAATGTGAATCGCCGTGCAACCAACCTTCGTTTCTTTGAGTTGGGTAATGTTTATGCTTTCGATGCAAGTCGCCGCAAGCCATCAGCTGAAAGCGAACCTCAATCCGCTCGAGAAGAGGATTTTCAGGACGGTGGAGTTCTTGAAAAGTTAGCAGAAAAAAATCATATGGCGGCCTATTCTGAGGAATGCCATTTAGGACTTTGGTTGACAGGTAATCATATCGAAGGTAGCTGGGCACATCCCAATGAACCTTCTAGTGTCTACGAATTGAAAGCCTATGTCGTTGGTATTCTTCAGCGTCTTGGCGTCCAACTTGGAGGCTTGCTCATTCAAGATGGTACTACCGATATTTTTAGCAAGAGCCTGCAAGTGGCAGATCGCAATGGGAAGGTGTTGCTTGAGTTCGGTGTTGTTGCAAAGAAACTTACTGCTGCGCAAGGCTTAGAGAATGACGTCTACTTTGCCGAGTTCAATTGGAATGAGCTGATGAAGAAGACACGCAAGAACAAAGTCGAATTCACAGAGATTAGCAAATATCCAGCTGTTAGCCGCGACCTTGCTCTGCTTGTTAATAAGGAAGTTCAGTTCAAACAGATTGCAGATATAGCCTATAAGGCAGATAAAAAATTGCTGAAGAAGGTTACGCTCTTCGATGTCTATGAAGGAAAAAATCTTGAAGAAGGCAAGAAGAGCTATGCCGTCAATTTCACTTTGCAAGATGAAACAAAGACGATGAACGATAAGCAAGTCGATGCCGTCATGAACAAGATTATCACAAGTCTGCAGAAGCAGTTAGACGCGAAGTTGAGATAAACAGAAAGAGTTACGGAGCAATCAATCGCGGTGAGCATATTCGTGCTCCACGAAAGACAGTCTCTATTTTCGAATAAAAATAAGAACAACAAAAAATATAGATTCCCATGGGAAGAGCATTTGAATATCGTAAGGCATCTAAGCTGAAGAGATGGGGCCATATGGCTCGTACGTTTACTAAAATTGGTAAGCAGATTGCTATAGCAGTAAAGGCCGGCGGTCCAGAACCAGAAAACAATCCTGCATTGCGTGCTATTATCGCTAATGCAAAGCGCGAGAATATGCCGAAGGACAATATTGAGCGCGCCATTAAGAACGCAATGGGCAAAGACCAGAGCGACTACAAGACAATGACCTACGAAGGCTATGGTCCTCACGGTGTCGCCATCTTTGTTGATACGCTGACCGACAACACCACTCGCACAGTGGGCGATGTTCGCAGTGTCTTCAATAAGTTTAACGGCAACCTTGGCACAATGGGTTCTTTGGCTTTCCTCTTCGATCATAAGGCTGTTTTCACATTCAAACGCAAGGACGGACTGGATATGGACGAGCTCATCCTCGACCTTATTGACTATGGCGTAGAAGACGAATTCGATGAAGACCCTGAAGAGGATAGTATCACCATTTATGGAGATCCGAAGAGCTTCGGCGAAATTCAAAAACACCTTGAAGAAGCAGGTTTCGAAGTGATAGGTGCTGAATTCACCTACATCCCCAACGACCTCAAGGATGTAACGCCCGAAGAGCGTGAAACCATCGACAAGATGGTGGAGAAACTCGAAGATTTCGACGACGTTCAGACGGTTTATACAAATATGAAGCCAGCAGAAGAAGCTGCTGCTGAGTAAGATTCTTACTATAAAGAGAACAACAGGACGGAGCGAAAACTCTCTCTTGTTGTTCTCTTTTTTTTATCAACTGCAAGACACTTCTTGATTTATGCGCATACTTCTCTTAGGCGATTATAGTAATGTCCATGCCACGCTGGCAGCGGGATTGCGAGAACTAGGCCATTATGTCACGGTGGCTTCCGATGGTGATGGCTGGAAAAACTATCCGCGGGACATAGACCTCCGTCGTCCATCGCTCTCGCGTTGGAGCAGTTTGCGTTATTATTTTGAGCTCCAGTGGAAATGTCGCAAGTTTCGGGGATATGATGTAGTCCAACTCATCAATCCTGTTTTTTTGCCGCTCAAAGGAGAGCGTATCTTGCCTTTTTATCAGGATTTGAGGCGATATAATAAGAAAGTCTTTATGGGGGCTTTTGGTATGGACCATTATTATGTCCGTACCTGCCTCGACTGTACAACCTTCCGTTATAGCGATTTTAATTTTGGCAACCAACTTCGCCATAATTCCGATAATGAAGCTTGGATTCGTGATTGGCTTTATGGAGCTAAAGGCCTTCTTAATCGTCAAATCGCTGCCGATTGTGATGGGATTATTGCAGGCTTGTATGAATACTATGCCAGCTATCTGAGCGAGTTCCCTGAGAAACTCCGCTTCATCCCTTTTCCCATTCGTGTGGATGAATCCCCATTGAGTGTTCACCAGCCCCTCCGCTTTTTCATTGGTATTCAAAAGGCACGGAGTGCCTACAAGGGCACGGATATTATGTTGAGAGCATTAGAGCGAGTGGCTCAGCGTTATCCTGACGATATGGAAATAGTACGCGCCGAGTCCGTTCCTTTTGAAGAATACGTTCGTCTTTTCAACAACTCGGACATCTTGCTCGATCAGCTTTATTCCTATACACCTGCGATGAACGCTTTGGAAGCCATGTCGCATGGCATGATTGTCGTGGGCGGAGCCGAACCTGAAAACTATGCAATTCTTGGAGATACAGATTTGAAACCCATAGTTAACGTCCAACCCAATGAAGATGATGTTTATGACCAACTCTGCCTTTTAATGGAAAGAAGAGATGAAGTGCTTCAGTTAAAGGCCGACAGTCGAGAATACATTCGTCGCTATCACGACCATCTAAAAGTGGCTCGTCAGTATCTCGACTTCTGGAGAATATAGCAACTGAC
>CAUSYJ010000128.1:0-4888 GCA_963535845.1 uncultured Alloprevotella sp. | reverse complement strand
ACCATTGGTTTGGCTTCTCCAGAAGAGATTCTAGCAAACTCATATGGTGAGGTTCTGAAGCCTGAAACCATCAACTATCGCACTTATAAACCAGAGCGAGATGGCCTCTTCTGTGAGCGCATTTTCGGTCCAACAAAGGACTATGAATGCCATTGCGGTAAGTACAAGCGTATTCGCTATAAAGGTATTGTTTGTGATCGTTGTGGTGTTGAGGTAACAGAGAAGAAGGTGCGTCGTGAGCGTGCTGGTCACATTGCACTTGTAGTGCCCGTGGCTCATATTTGGTATTTCCGTTCACTCCCCAACAAGATGGGTTACCTTCTTGGGTTGCCTACTAAGAAACTCGACTCTGTCATCTACTACGAACGCTATATCGTTATTCAGCCAGGAGTTTTGGCAGACGATGTTGAGTATATGCAGTTGCTTGAGGAAACGGAATATCTCGAACTCCTTCGCAAACTCCCGAAAGAAAATCAGTATTTGGAAGATACTGACCCCAATAAGTTTATTGCTAAGATGGGTGCAGAGGCTGTTTATGACCTCTTGAGCCGTCTTGATCTTGACCAGATGAGTTACGAACTTCGCGACCGTGCGAATAGCGACTCTTCACAGCAACGTAAAAATGAGGCCTTGAAGCGACTTCAGGTTGTTGAATCTTTCCGTGCAAGCAAAGAAACGAATCGTCCAGAATGGATGATTATGAAGATTTTGCCTGTCACACCGCCTGATCTTCGCCCACTCGTGCCTCTTGATGGCGGTCGTTTTGCAACGTCGGACTTGAACGACCTCTATCGTCGTGTCTTGATTCGTAACAATCGTTTGAAGCGGCTCATCGAAATCAAAGCTCCCGAAGTAATCCTTCGTAATGAGAAGCGTATGCTTCAGGAAGCTGTTGATAGTCTTTTCGATAACTCTCGTAAGAGTAGTGCCGTCAAGAGCGATAGTAACCGTCCTCTGAAATCTCTCTCAGATGCTCTCAAAGGAAAACAAGGTCGTTTCCGTCAGAACCTTCTCGGTAAGCGTGTCGACTACTCTGCGCGTTCTGTAATCGTTGTTGGTCCTGAGTTGAAAATGGGCGAATGCGGTCTGCCAAAATTGATGGCAGCAGAACTCTATAAGCCGTTTATCATTCGTAAGCTCATCGAGCGCGGTATTGTTAAAACGGTGAAGAGTGCAAAGAAGATTGTAGACCGTCGCGATCCTGTGATTTGGGACATCCTCGAATACGTGATGAAAGGTCATCCAGTACTCCTCAACCGTGCACCGACTCTTCACCGTCTGGGTATTCAGGCTTTCCAACCGAAACTTATCGAGGGTAAAGCTATTCAACTCCACCCGTTAGCATGTACGGCTTTTAATGCCGACTTCGACGGCGACCAGATGGCAGTTCACCTCCCCCTGAGTAACGAAGCTATTATGGAGGCAGAAGTATTGATGCTTCAGAGCCACAATATCTTGAATCCTGCCAATGGTGCTCCTATTACAGTACCTTCACAGGATATGATTCTCGGTTTGTATTATATCACAAAACTGCGTAAAGGTGCCAAGGGCGAAGGTCTTACTTTCTATGGTGCAGAAGAGGCTATCATTGCTTACAATGAAGGCAAGGTAGACGTTCACGCTCCAGTGAAGGTTATCGTTGATGATGTTGACGAGAAAGGCTTCCCACTTCGCCATATGGTTGAAACTTCTGTAGGTCGCGTCATTGTCAACGAGATCATACCTCAAGAGGTTGGTTTCTTCAATGGTATCATTTCTAAGAAGTCTCTGCGTGATATCATCGCACGCGTAATTAAGACTGTAAACATGGCTCGTGCTTGCGAATTCCTGGATGGTATCAAGAATCTGGGTTATCGTAAGTCGTACGAAGGTGGTCTTTCATTCAACCTTGATGATATCATCATTCCTGTTGAAAAGAAAGAGATTGTGCAGCGTGGTAACGATGAGATTGATCAGATTACCTCCAACTATAATATGGGTTTCATTACCGACAAGGAGCGTTACAATCAGGTAATTGATACGTGGACACACGTTAATACCGACTTGAAGAAGACATTGATGAAACAGATGACAGAAGCCGACCAAGGTTTCAATGCCGTGTTCATGATGTTGGATTCTGGTGCCCGTGGTTCTGCTGATCAGATTGCTCAGTTGGCAGGTATGCGTGGTTTGATGGCTAAGCCCCAAAAAGCTGGTGCAGAAGGAGCGCAAATTATTGAGAACCCAATTCTTTCTAACTTCAAGGAAGGTATGAGCGTGTTGGAGTACTTTATCTCTACCCACGGTGCTCGTAAGGGTTTGGCCGATACCGCTTTGAAGACTGCCGATGCTGGTTATCTGACACGCCGTTTGGTGGATGTTAGCCATGATGTGATTATCAATGAAACAGACTGCGGCACACTCCGTGGCCTCGTATGTACAGCCCTTAAAGATGGTGATGAAATTATCTCTTCTTTGGGTGAGCGTATTCTTGGACGTGTAAGTGTTCACGATATTATTCACCCAACAACTGGTAAGCTCATCGTTGCTGCAGGTGAAGAAATCACCGAAGCCATTGCAGATGAAATCGAAGCAAGTCCAATCGAGAGTGTTGAGATTCGTTCGGTTCTCACTTGTGAGAGCAAGCACGGCGTTTGTCAGAAGTGTTATGGTCGCAACTTGGCTACTCATCGCTTAGTGCAGATGGGAGAACCTGTAGGTGTCATTGCAGCACAGTCTATCGGTGAACCGGGTACACAGCTGACTCTTCGTACGTTCCACGCGGGTGGTATTGCTTCTAACGATGCCGCTAAAGCAACCATTGTTTCTAAGCAAGATTGTCGAGTAGAATTTGATGAACTTCGTACGGTAGAAATTACCAACGAAGACGGAAGTGCCGGAAAGGTTGTTGTGGGACGTTTGGCTGAAGTCCGCTTTGTGGACGAGCATACAGGTATCGTTCTTTCAGCTCAGAATGTACCTTATGGTTCTCAACTCTTTGTTAAGGATAAAGATCACGTTGAAAAGGGCACAGTGATTGCCAAGTGGGACCCCTTCAATGCCGTTATTGTAACAGAATTCTCAGGTAAGATTCGCTTTAATGATATTATTGAAGGTATAACCTATCGTGTAGAAGAAGACGAAGCTACAGGTTTGCGCGAACGCATCGTGATAGAGTCCAAAGAAAAGAATAAGATTCCTACTGTTGATATCCTTAACGAGAAGGGTGAAATCCTCCATAGCTACAACTTCCCCATCAATGGTCACATTGTTGTTGAAGACGGAGAAGATCTCAAGGCCGGTGCAATTCTTGTGAAGATTCCACGTGTTGTTGGTAAGGCTGGTGATATTACCGGTGGTCTTCCTCGTGTGACAGAGCTCTTCGAAGCTCGCAATCCGAGCAACCCAGCAGTGGTTAGTGAAATTGATGGTGAGGTAACGATGGGATCACTGAAGCGTGGTAATCGCGAAGTCATTGTAACCTCTAAGCTCGGCGAAATCAAGAAGTATCTCGTTCCTCTGTCAAAACAGATTCTGGTGCAGGAAAACGACTATGTCCGTGCAGGTGAAGCCCTCTCCGATGGTTCTATCACTCCGTCAGACATTCTCTCAATTATGGGTCCGACAGCTGTACAGGAATATATCGTGAATCAAGTACAAGACGTTTACCGTCTTCAGGGTGTGAAGATCAATGATAAACACTTTGAAGTTATCGTTCGTCAGATGATGCGTAAGGTACAGATCAATGATCCAGGTGATACTCGCTTCCTCGAACTTCAGATGGTCGACAAGCTCGACTTTGCAGATGAGAATGATCGCATCTGGGGTAAGAAGGTCGTTGTTGATGCTGGCGACAGTGAAACAATGAAGAAGGGTATGATTGTAACAGCTCGTAAGCTCCGCGATGAAAACTCTCAGTTGAAACGCCGCGACCTCAAGCTCGTTAAGACTCGTGATGCTGTTGCAGCAACGTCCACTCAGGTGCTTCAAGGCATCACACGCGCAGCATTGCAAACTAAGAGCTTCATGTCGGCTGCTTCCTTCCAGGAAACAACCAAGGTGCTCAACGAAGCTGCCATCAGTGGTAAGACCGACCAGCTCGAAGGTATGAAAGAAAACGTTATCTGTGGTCACCTCATCCCAGCAGGTACAGGTATGCGTGAATTCAGTCACCTCATTGTTGGCGATATGGATGATTATCGACGTATGCAAAAAGAAGAGGCAGAAGCGTAAACTCACTTCTTCGTTAAATATCTTATAAGGAGTGCCGCCCTCGTTTTGAGAGCGGCACTCCTTATTCTATCGACTTTTTTTAGGTCAAATCCCTTTTCAGAGAAAATCCTTCCTAAAAATGTGCCATCTCTTGCAGACAGTTCAATATCCTTATTGGGTCAGCTGATACAATAAGCGCGTCAGCTGATAACCTTATTGTTTTCTCAAACACAATAAAGGTATTCTTTGCTATGCTTATCGTTATTATCTAAGTACTCCTGTAACGTTCTCTTTTACGCCTCAAACCTTTTGCCCATCCTGCGTAGAGTTTTCAAATAAATAAAAAGCGGACAACCTAATTAGGTTGTCCGCTTTATTTTATGGACAGCTATTTTTAAGCGTTACCTTGGGGAACACCGAAAGGATTTGCCGTTTTGCTACCAGCCTGTGCCAACTCTGGCAGTTCGATAGGACCAAACTGAGCTTCATATTTCTGCACATTATCTTGCAAAGCTGCCAGCAAACGTTTAGCGTTTTCAGGAGCCAACATAATACGAGCCACTACTGGAGCCTTAGGCATGCCAGGGAGAACACGAACAAAGTCGGCAATGAACTCTGCATGAGAGTGTGACAGAATTGCAAGGTTTGCATAGTTGCCCATTGCAACTTCTGGAGTTAGTTCAATATGAAGCTGACC
>CAUSYJ010000127.1:0-4973 GCA_963535845.1 uncultured Alloprevotella sp. | reverse complement strand
TGTGCTGGTCTTGGAAGACCGCACGGAAGTGAAGAACGAAAAGGAAGTGGGTAAACTCTCCGTTGTATCGGGTATCGACGACAAGGGTAAACTCCAGACAACCGAAACCACAGCCGCCAACCAAGCCGCGTTTTTGACGTTCAATGGCAGGGACGAACTTCTGAAGAACTTCATGACCAATTTCCTCAAACAGTTCAACGAACCGTCCCGCTTTGGGCTTTACAAAGTTCTGGCAAGCAATGTGGAGCAAGGCGTAGAAGGGCTTCGTGGTATGCTTCTGAACAAAGATTCTGCCGAGAACAAGCAAAAACTTGTTATCACGCGCTTGGCTTATTGTATATCAGCGCATTATCTCATCCGTAACAACGTGACAACAAAATGATTTTTTACGGGTAGAGAACAGGTGAGATTCCTGCTCTTTGCATGATAGACTTTTGCTCTCCCCGCTTGCAGTGCGACGCCGCCGGCGTCGGAAGTTGGTGAGCTGCTTCCCCACGGGTTCACCCTCGCCCTCGCTCGGGCATCACCCGCGGTTAAGCATGGTGCGCCTCCGCCGGAGGCGGGAACTACTCTACGAGGGTACAACTGAGATAGTAAAGAGAGATTATGTGTACTAAGATAGATGGAGGAATCCCGAAGGTGTCTCCACTGTCCCTGGAGGGGACACACCATGCGTAACCACGGGTGATACCCGAAGGGTGAACCCGTGGGGGGGGGAAGTAATAGAAAAAGAAATTATGTGCAATAGGCCCTGCTCAACTCTTTATAAACAAAAGCCGAGAGATTTTAGGCGAGGCTAAAAATCTCTCGGAGTAAGAAGTCAAGAGCAATAGGGCGTTAGCCGACTGTTGCAGCAGAAACGGGGCAGTTGATAGTGCCACTCTTGTAATAGTAAGTACCGTCCACAACAACGGCTTTTGCTTTTGCGCCAGGAGTGGAGACATTGATAGTTCCACCATCGAAAGTGAAGTTTCGGTCTATCTTCATGCCGCGCGTCTTGCTCTCATCGGCCTGTCCCTTGTTGTGGGTAGTGCCCGTGAGCGTGATAGCAATGGTGGGAGCTATGCCCGAAGCGTTGTTGATCTGCAAATCGGTAGCGGTCTTTATGCCTTTTTGTCCGTTGCCCGAACCAGTGATGGTTATGTTGCCTCCGCTGATAGTGATCAGACTATCGGCTTTGAGTCCCTTCACATCATTGGCCGCATCGAGAGCTATCGCCAGTGTTCCGCCAGAGATGAGCACTTGGCCGTTGTTCACCTCGGTAGAATCGTTTGTTGCGCCTACATCTATGCCGTCTGATTTTACGCCTGCAATCGTGAGTTTTCCTCCCGCCATGCGGAAATACTGCCCAACATGGAAACCATCCGTCACGGCAGAAGCCACATAGATATGTCCCAGAGAAGAACGCAGTTCGGTGTATTCGCCAGAAGCAAAGGCGTGTGCTTTGCGTCCTGTCAGCGTCAGCGTTCCCCCACCTACGAATTCGGCATGTCCGCGAACGTAAAAGCAGGCTTTCTGAGAACCAGAAGCGGCATCGGTCAGCATGTTGGTTGTCCCTTCAGCCAGCACCACTTTGATGCGCTTTCCGTTCTGCACATTGATGGCAGCACCTGATGAGGAAGTGAGATCCAGACCTTTGAGCGTGAGTCGCATCTTATAGCTACCTGTTTGCGTGAAACTACCATCAGAGCTTGTGCCACTCAGAACATAATTCACCTCCCGAGCCAAGCCATCGGCAGCTGTGACACTCACGTGCGCGCCACTGACAGAGGCCGTCAGATAGGGGGCAACATCGCCCGCCATAAACACGCGCGCGCCACTGTTGGAGTATTCCACCTCCACTTGCCCTGCCGTGACGGGGCGCGTATTGACAACGATAGAATCAATATCGGCAATGGTATATGTGCGCCCTGCAACGGTCAGCGTTGTACCGTTGTCGTAGGTCATATCGGCGGCATCGGCGGCTGAAACGCCCACGCAAACCGAGCCTTGGTAGATATTGAGTGTTTGTGCCTCAACAGCCAAGGCGCAACACATTGTGATCAAGAGGAGAAAAAGCTTTTTCATCGGATGTAAACTTTAGAGGTGACACTGCCAACACTGACGAGGTAGAGACCGCGCTCTAAACCAGAGCATATCTCTTCTGTCCCGTTCCAACGCTTGCGGAAGTTGGTGAGCAAACGACCGTCAGTGGTGTACACACGAATGGTGGTGCCCACTGGAGCCGACACGCTGACGCTTCCCTCCCCTATCGTGACGAGTGTTTGCCCATCTGTGGGATTGAGAACACCAGACACTTCGGAGGTGAAGAACATCTTGGAGAGATCCGTCAGAGCCAGTGTGGTTGTTCCTTCCATGCTGGTGGCGGTCAGTGTGTTTCCAGAAAATATTATCTTCAAACCATTGGCGGTTACGCTTTTCTGCGTTCCATCTGTATGCTGGAACGTCAGATAGCTATAAGTTTGTGCCTTTGCGCCCACCACGAGGAGTAAAAAGGCAGCGAGGGTAAAAATACGTTGCATAAGCGAGAGTATAGAATCTTAGAAACTGAAAGTATAGCCAACATTGATGGCGAAGGAGTTGGCATCATTGTCGCCATCATCGCCATTGGTGAAGACATAAGCCAACGAAACAGAGTGCTGGCGCGCCACCTTCCAATCGGCGCCCAGAATCCAGCGGCGTTTGTCGAGAGAAAAGCCATTTGCCAAATTGTTGCTAATCTCAAAGGAGGTGAAAGGCGTGATGGGGCAGTGAGCTATGTTGTACGACACTCCGAGGCGTGAACGCAAGAAATGCTTTGTTTTAGCATCTTTTTCCTTTGTTTTGTTCTCTCTGTAAGCATAGACGTTGTCGTTGAAAGAGCCTTGATAGGTTGCTCCCTCATAGGTGGTGGGATCGGACACTATGCCGCGGTATTTGTTCTCCGTCACCGTGACAGCCATGTTACGAGTGAGCTGATAGCGTTCGCGCAGAGAGAAGGTGAAACGCCCCACACGGTATTTTCCTGTAGCATCGAAATGGAAGCGATGCTTTGTGCGCCAATAGGATTGTTTCACGTCGTAGCCGTTCATCCCTTTGGAACTGTTGTAGTGAACTTCCTCCTCTGGTCCAGTATAATCGCGAATGAAATCATACCCCACACCGAGTTTCAGAAACTTAAGTAGCTTATAGTCCACTCCTACGCCCAAATCGGTGCGCGTGAGGCGGCTCACAGCATCATCGAAGCGCATGCCAGCAGAAGCCTCAACAGAGAAGCGCCCCAACTTCTTCTCGAAGCTCACTTCGGGCCAAAGGCCGAAATCATCGGCGGCAGCGGGCAGCGACAGCATGGCGGCTACCAGCAATATAAATGTTTTATTCAAACGCATTGTCATCTTTGAGGTTAGTCATGTGATCCACGGTTTTTAGGCGATCGGAATTGTCGATATAATAGACGCGGAGCATGGTCATATCTTTGATGAAATCCACAGCTCCCACTTCCACACGCTGAACCTTCACGCCGAGTCGCTTTTCTAAGTCGGCCTTGAGTTCTTCGCTCTTGTCGGGGGTGATGAGTTTGATATTATCATACTTCACATACTTGCATCCCACTTTATTTTGCAAGGCAAAACGCTCTGACCCCCATACCACACCGAGGAAGATTACGTTTGCCATGAGTTTCTCCAAGAGGTCCATGTGGTCCGTGGAGCCATTCACCACGGAGATTGCAACGAGATAGAAAAGATAGGTCATCTCGCGAATGGGCACACTCTCTGTGCGATAGCGCAAAATACCGAATACGGCGAAAAGTCCCAATGCAGCACCAATCTCCATCTGCGATCCATTCATCAGATAAATCATCATGAAGATGGCCACACTCAGAAGGATAAACGTGAAATAGTAGTCGCGGCGATGACCTTTTGGATAATAGAGGAAATGGCAGATAACCCATACCATTAAGAAGTTAAGGCCAAAGCTAAGGCTTAATTTGAGAAGTTCAAGCCCTTCGAAAGTTTCTTCAGGGTCGAGAGGGGTGAGAAGCTCAGAGATGTTAGTTAAGAGAATCATGATGTTTTTTAAATTTATATCGTTGGATTGTCTTCAGCTCCTCGCATAGCGATGCGCTGAATGGTATGTAGTTTTTCTTTGATGAGATTTTGTCGCAAGGCATCATTGGTAAGTGCCGAACCGATACAGTATTTGCTAAATCCGCTGGGCTTGATGCGCAAAAAGCGAAGGTGGTCGAGTACGGGCGAAGCCACGCGGCCATCACGCTTGAGCTCTATGACGGCAACGTTCTCAAGAGCAGCTCGGCGTTGCGTTTCAAAATTGTCGAAATGGAGGTTAAAATCTATCGTCAGACGCTCCGTCTTCGCACGGTTCACCAGCGTGATGCGTTGAAAGCGGTTTCCCACGGCCGGAGCGAGATTGGCAAACGAAAGCCCCGTTTGTTCGTTGAGAAATTCTTCCCCAACTCCCTCTTCGGCAACGGCCTGAATGGAGGGCACTTCTATACGTTTCTTTCGTGTCTTACCGTGATTATTTTTCTTTTTTATTTCTAAAAACGACAGCTTCGATTCCACATACGTTCGTGCCCTTACCTTCATGCGTGGTAAGCGGCCTGTTTCGTGAGTATGATAGAGAAGATGCTCGGTAAGTTCGTCCCAATACACAGTGCGATACGAGGTGATGCGCAGCTCTTTCACTTCCTGACAGAAATAGTCCTCATGGAGCCGCGCGAGTAGGCATATCAGCGTATTGGCGTCGGTAACAAACTTTTGATCCATACGCTTCATGAGGCGTATGGAGGACATTTCCTCCAGAGAAATAGGCGACATAGTCTGCACAATACTCCTTAGTTTTTGTGTTTGGTTGTCGGTCATGACATTCCTTATGTATATGAATGTAAATTCAAGTCGCAAAAATAGTTAAAAACGACTTGGCCACAAATACTTTCTATGAAAACGACAAGTAGAAGAAGCAAAAAAAACATA
>CAUSYJ010000126.1:0-4975 GCA_963535845.1 uncultured Alloprevotella sp. | reverse complement strand
GTCGGATTGGCAGCTCCACAAATCGGTAAATCCATACGTGTTGTAGTTATCTCTTTGGATGTTCTCAAAGACGAATTTCCCGAATATGAAGGCTATAATCATGCATTTATCAATCCACATATTGTGGAAGTGGATGATAGCGAAACGGCTCTGCTCGATGAAGGTTGTCTTAGTTTGCCTGGACTTAGCGAACCAGTACGTCGCCCAACACGCATCCATGTTACTTATCTAGATGAGAACTTGCAACCTCATGATGAATGGGTAGACGGATATTTAGCGCGTGTTATGCAGCACGAATTTGATCATCTCGAAGGCGTTGTATTTACGGATAGAATCAGCCCATTGCGCAAACAACTTGTGAAGAAAAAACTCGAGATGATGCGCAAAGGAAAAGTAAGTTGCAGTTATCGTGTGAAGACACCTAAATAAGAAAAGCTGAATTTATGGCACACACAAGTACCAAGCCAAACAATAAGAAAAGCCCCTCCACTGCGGAGGGGCTTTTGCACTTGCTTACATTGCTTCTGCTCATTGTGCCAAGCTTCCTCTATGCACAAATCAATGTTACAAGCACCCTGCTCATGGGACGTAATGCGTTGAGTGTTGATGATAACCTCAGCGCTATTCGCTATTTTAACCAAGTGATAGAGGCACGTTCAAGTAACGCCGAAGCATGGTATCTTCGTGGATTGGCAAAATTCGCATTAGAAGACTTCCATGGTGCAGATGCTGACTGTTCACAGTCAATTCTCTTAAATCCATATAAGGTAGAAGTATACCAACTCCGTGGTTTGTGCCGTATCAATCTCAAAGATTATCATGGAGCGATAAACGATTATGCGCACACCCTCGCTGAAAAGCCAGATAATGAAGATGCACGCTTTAATAAAGCGTATTGTTTCATGCAAATCAAAGAAATGGATAGTGCGAAGGTGGAAATAAGCAAAATACTACATCGCTCTCCTAAATTTTATCGGGCTTATATGGCGCAAGCACAAATATACTTAGAAGATAAGTACACACTGAAAGCCATCACCTGGATGGATTCCCTATTGACTTTCCGCCCCAACGAATCTCAAATTTGGCAATTCAAGGGACAGTATGCCATAAATAACAACTTATATTCAGCTGCCGATAGCTTTCTTACACAAGCCATTAAATATGCCCCTAATGATGATCAAAGCTATCTACTAAGAGCTATGGCGCGCAACTCTCTCAATAAGTTTGATGCTGCTATCACAGACTACGATAAAGTGATTAATCTTATCCCACAACATTTCGTGGCTCACTATAATCGCGCCTTATTACGCGCACTTGTGGGGGATGATAATCGCGCGATTCAAGACTTCACCTTCATTTTAAAAGTAGAACCACAAAATACATTAGCCCGCTATAATCGCGCTCTTCTTCGTGAACAGACAGGAGATTACTGTGGAGCTATACGCGACTATAGTGTTTTAATAAAAACATATCCTAGATTTATGTATGGTTATGTTGCACGGGCTAAATGTCGTCGAAAAATTGGAGATATTAAAGGAGCATTGAATGACGAGACGGTTATTGCTCGTGCAGAATTAGATATTTCTTTTGCACGCCCTAGCCGTTCAATACACAAAAAGGTCAGACTGCGTTCCGACCATGCTTTGGAGCATTATGACCGCATAATTACAGAAACTCTCGATACAGCCAAGATTTTTGGTGACGGCATCTTTGGTAAGGTTCAGAACAGTAAAGTAGAAGCTAGCCTTATGCCGTCTTTTCAAATAACTCTTCTTCCCGTCACAGCACGAGGCTATCGTAGCATTGGCTATCAGAGTGAAACTGAAGAATTGAGTAAAAGGTTTGAATCTTTAGAACTTCAGGCTGAACAACAAAGGGGAAGATTCCACTATCTATGCAATGCCAAATATCGCGTCTTTTTCAGCTGTGAAAAAGACGCTGAAAGTATTGTACATTTAGAAAACTATAGAACGAGTATAGATACATTACTCAATAGGCTAACAGACACGGATGCTTACCTGATCCGCTCTATGTTGGCCTATACGAATTACGACTACAATGCAGCTTGGACATATGCAGAGAAAGCAGTTTCTCTCAGCCCCAATTCTGTGATAGCTCTACAGAATCGTGCAAACATTCTTGGAACGCTGTATCTAAATGCCGATAAAGAACAAAAAGTCCTATATGCACATCAAGCAATAGTGGATATGGAGGAAGCTATAAAATTAAGACCTAACAATGCATACTCCTATTACAATCGCGGATGTCTTCTTGCCTATTTTGGAAAAGTACAAGAGGCTAAAGCAGATTTTACTACAGCCATTGCACTTGATAAGCGTTTTGCTGAAGCATACTATAACCGTGCGATTCTCTGCTTACAAGACAATCGCAAACAAGAGGCAATATCTGATCTCAGCCGTGCTGGAGAACTAGGGCTCTATAAAGCGTATAACTTGTTGAAAGAAGCTCAAAATTAATTTATACTTCTAGCATTTTCTATAAAAGATTTTTATCCGTCAAACAGCAAGATCTAAATTATCATCTCGAGAACGTGCAAAAGAGCTTTAATTGACATCCAAATTATTCTTAAAAGCAAAAGTATTTGAGAATAATTACTTAATTTCGCAAATCGATAAAAGTCACGCATGTTTTATTTATGAAATATCGCATCAGTAAAATTTCCTTTTTTTTATTTGCCGTTCTGCTCGTTCTCCCAGTTCATGCACTCGAAGATCGTAAGAAGACAATATCTACAGTGGGAAAAGGAGTTATCATTGAACCTGATCATCTTTCTTACAAGGCGCAAGCCGATAAGGCAACAAGTCCTTTAGGTCGTGATATCGCTATTGGCGGAAACGCACGTGGAAATGGGCATATAAACACACGTTATGTGGAAGGAATAGATATAAGTCACTATCAAGAAACTATTGATTGGGATGAAATTGCTCGTAATGCAGAGATTTCTTATGTTTATGTAAAAGCTTCTGAAGGAGAAAATCTTAGAGATGATTATTATATTCAGAACTTACTTGGTGCACGCCGTGCAGGACTGAGCGTAGGAAGCTACCATTTCTATCGTCCGCAGGTTACACCTCAAGCACAGTTAGAAAACATGACGCAAGTGGTTCGACGTGAGGAACAAGATCTTGTCCCTATCATAGATATTGAAAAAGAAGATTCGGACGAAGCAGCCTTTATCGAGAATCTTCGACAGTTCATTCTACTTGTTGAACGTTACTACGGCAAAAAACCTCTACTCTATACGTACCACAATTTCTACAATCGTCATTTCCAAGGATTGTTTACCAACTATCATTGGATGATTGCTCGCTACCGCACTGACGCTCCAGTACTCAATGACGGCAAAACATATATCATGTGGCAATATACACAAAGTGGGCGCATACCTGGCATTCGTGGAAAAGTAGACCGCAGCCGAATTATGTCAGGATTTACGCTTCATCAGCTAAAACTATAATCACAACTAAATAAACACAGCAACATTATGTCTGAATGGTTCCAATGCACCGTTAAATATGAGAAGACCATGGAAAATGGTCAGCAGAAAAAAGTTACAGAGCCATATCTCGTAGATGCGATTAGCTTCACTGAAGCTGAGCGCCGCATCATCAAAGAAATTTCACCGTTTATGGCGGGAGCTTTTGAAGTTAGCGACATTAAACGTGCACATTTTGCCGAAATCTTTGAATCAACAGACGATAGTGCAGATCGTTTCTTCAAAGCTAAACTTTTATTTGTCACTCTTGACGAGAAAAGCGGAAAAGAGAGGAAGACAACACAACAGGTTCTGATTCAAGCTACTGATTTACGCGATAGTATTAAGCGTCTAGATGAAGGAATGAGAGGTAGCATGATGGATTACACGATCGCCAGTGTTCAAGAAACAACTATCATGGACGTATATCACTATCAACAAAGTGCCCCCGAAAGCATGACCAAGGCTGACAAACCTGAATTCGAGGAATAAAGCCAAATAATCAACAGCAAAATGACAGAGGTTCAGCAAAATCTAGCAAAAATCCGCGAACAACTTCCTGCAAATGTACAGCTCGTTGCTGTTTCTAAGTTTCATCCCGCAGAGATGATTCAACAATGCTATGAACAAGGCCAACGAATCTTTGGGGAAAGCCACGAACAGGAACTTCGCATAAAAGTTCCCGCGCTTCCCAAAGATATAGAATGGCACTTTATAGGACATTTGCAGACCAACAAAGTAAAATATATAGCTCCTTATATTTCTTTGATTCATGCGGTTGATTCTTTCAAACTCATGAAAGAAATCGATAAGCAAGCAGCTCACAACAACCGCATTATACGCATTCTGTTAGAGCTCCACATTGCTGAAGAAGCCACCAAATTTGGATTCTCTCTCGCAAATTGTCGCACACTGCTCGAAGAAGGTGAATGGAAAGATTTGAAGAACATACAAATCTGTGGCTTAATGTGCATGGCATCCAATACTGGTGATACAGAACAGGTACACAAAGACTTTGAAAAGGCGCGCATCTTCTTTGAAGAGATAAAAGAAAAATACTTTCCTAACGATGAGGCTTTCTGTGAACGGAGTTGGGGAATGACTCACGATTTTCAGATAGCAGTAAACGAAGGTTCCACTATGGTACGCATTGGTACCGCTATCTTTGGTGAACGTCAATACTAAAAAGTTATGTTTCTCAATCCTTGCTGCAAAATAAACCTCGGACTTTACGTTGTTGAAAAAAGATCTGATGGTTACCACAATCTAGAAACCGTATTTTATCCTATACCTCTTTGCGACAATCTCGAAGTAAAAACACTTCACCACTCTAACGAACCGTATTTACTCCAGACTGTTGGCCCTAAGATCCAAGGAGATCCTGAAGACAACTTAATTATTAAGGTGTACAATCAGCTAAAATCGGACTTTGAGCTTCCTCAGCTCGACATTTTACTTCATAAAAAAATACCCACGGGA
>CAUSYJ010000125.1:0-5110 GCA_963535845.1 uncultured Alloprevotella sp. | reverse complement strand
AAAAAAAACAGATACTTATGATTAAGCGTTGTATTGTTTCTTTGGCCATTTCTCTTCTTGTTCTTCCGTCTTTACAAGCACAGCGCACGCTTTCTTTGGAAGAATGCCGAAGGTTAGCCATAGATAATAATAAGACTTTAGCACAGAGCCGACTCAATCAAGAAGTGGCAGAATACACCCAAAAGGCAGCAAAGACCAACTATCTTCCAAAACTTTCGGCCACTGCTGGCTACATGCGCTCGGGCAAGGAATTTTCCATTCTTAATAAGGAACAGAAAAATGCACTCACGGGCAACGGGACTGCTCTTGTCAACGGCTTTGGACAAACGGCCCAACAAATATTGCAACAGAATCCTACCCTCGCACCGCTCATCCAACAACTTACGCCAATTCTTCAAAGTGTGGGCAATATCATTGATGGAGCCGGCCAACGGGTTGTTGATGCATTCCGAACAGATAATCGCAATATGGCAGCGGGAGCTGTGATATTAACACAGCCACTCTATATGGGTGGAAAAATTCGGGCCTACGATAAAATCACACGTTATCAGCAGGATTTAGCCAATGAAAAGCTACGCGGTGATGAGCAGGATCTCCTACTTCAAACCGACCAGGCCTATTGGCAAGTTGTTTCTTTGGCAAACAAGCACAAGTTGGCCACTAGCTATCGCAACACATTAAAAAAATTGGACGATGATGTGCAGAAAATGATTTGCGAAGGCGTAGCCACAAAAGCTAATGGGCTACAAATCGCTGTAAAGCTCAACGAAGCAGAAATGCTCGTAACAAAGGTGGAAGACGGATTGGCTCTCTCGCGGATGTTACTCTGCCAACTTTGCGGTCTGCCGCTCGGAGAACAAATCACAACCGAGGATGAAACGAAGGAAGATCTAAAGGTTAGCAATGAAAATGCTACTCCCGATGTTGAAATAGCTTTCAACAACCGTCCTGAACTCTGCCAGCTGCAAACAGCACAAAACATCTACGATGAGAAAATCAATATCGTACGTTCAGAATTTCTTCCGCAAGTGGCATTGCTCGCTGGATACGGACTTACCTACCCCAATGCTTACAATAGTTTTGAAAAGAAATTTCGCGGAGACTGGCACGTTGGTATCACACTGAAAGTACCACTTTGGAGCTGGGGCGAAGGACGCTACAAAGTGCGTGCGGCCAAGGCAGAAGCAGCAATCACAACACTGCGTGCCACTGAAGCTCGAGAGAAAATAGAGCTACAAGTAAACCAAGAAACATTCCGTGTGAATGAAGCCAACAAAAAGCTAATGATGGCACAAAAGAATCTAGAACAAGCCAACGAAAACCTAAGGGTAGCAACACTCGGATATAAAGAAGGTGTCATCACCATGACAGATGTTCTCTCCGCCGAAACAGCATGGCTGCAAGCACATAGTGAAAAAATCGACGCAGAAATCGACTGCAAGCTAACACATACAAGCCGGCAGAAAGCGATAGTTACTATGAATTAAAAAAACCTTTTATTCTTTTCTAAAATCATAACTAAATATCACTACTAATAATAAAGGAAAAGTCAATCTGATTCCTGCAATCCTCATTCTTCTTACTGTGATTGTCTTGGTGGTACTGGCAAGTCTATATGCTTTCCGCCATGAAGACGAAATGCTCGAAGGACAAGCCGATGTCACAGAATATCGAGTATCTAGTAAAGTACCTGGCCGAATCAAGAAGTTCTATGTTGAAGAGGGGCAGTATGTTCACGCGGGCGACACATTAGCCGTCTTAGAAGCTCCTGAAGTTACGGCAAAACTAGAGCAAGCTCAAGCCGTGGAGAATGCCGCAGCAGCACAGAGTCAGAAAGCCGACAACGGAGCGCGCAAAGAGCAGATTCAAGGAGCCTACGATATGTGGCAAAAAGCCAAAGTTGGTGTTACGATTGCCGAAAAATCTTGGGCACGCGTTAAGCGTTTAGCCGACGAAGGAGTACTCCCTGCTCAGAAGCTGGACGAAGTTACAGCACAACGCGATGCGGCCATTGCCACAGAAAAGGCGGCAAAGTCGCAATATGATATGGCGGTCAACGGTGCTCGCATAGAGGACAAAGAAGCTGCACGTGCACTTGTCAACCAAGCACGCGGAGCCATTAAAGAAGTGAGCTCATATATCAAAGAAACATATCTCTTAGCGTCGGCCGATGGTGAAGTAACCGAGATTTTTCCTTCTGTAGGAGAACTTGTTGGTACGGGTGCCCCCGTTATGAATGTTGCATTAATGAACGATATGTGGATGACGTTCAATGTGAGAGAGGACAACTTGAAACTCTTCCGCATGAACCAAACGGTCAAAGTGATTATCCCCGCGTTGAACAAAGAAGTAGAAGCCAAAGTTTTCTACATGAAAAATCTTGGCAGTTATGCCACATGGAAAGCCACAAAATCCACCGGACAGTTTGATATGAAAACTTTTGAAGTGAAGGTGCGCCCCACAAAAAAAGTTGAAGATTTACGCCCGGGTATGTCTGTACTCTTAAAATAACAATGTCATCATGAAGGAGATCATAAAAATAGCCAAACGGGAATACCTACGGATGAAGAACAACCCCATCTATTGGTTTTCCATCATCTTTGCTCCCCTTCTTTGCGTTGTCTTTTTTACTACGATGATGTGGCAGGGGCTTCCCACTAACCTCCCCATCGGAATAGTAGACCAAGACAACACCACTACGACGCGAAAGATTGCACGCAACCTTGATGCGTTTCAGCAAACAGCTATCGTACAAAACTATCCTGACGTAAGTAGTGCACGACGAGCTGTGCAACGTGGAGAAATTTATGCGTTCTACTATATTCCCAAAGGTACAACAGCAAAAGCCAATGCGCAGAAAATCCCTACGATCTCGTTCTACACAAACTATGCTTACCTCGTAGCAGGCTCACTCGTTATGCGCGATATGCGCATGATGTCCGAATTGGCATCTGGATCGGCTGGACGGTCGGTCCTTTATGCACGTGGTGCAACGGAACAACAGGCTCTTGCTTTCTTGCAACCCATTGTTGTTGACTCTCATGCCACCAACAACCCATGGCTCAACTACAACATCTATCTGAGCAATACAATTGTTCCAGGTATCCTAGGTATCTTCCTCTTCATGATGACTGTCTATAGTATTGGTACAGAAATCAAAGAAGGCACAGCACACGATTGGATTCTAAAAGCACGCGGAAATATGCACCTGGCTCTCATTGGAAAACTCCTGCCCAACACTCTCCTATTTCTCCTGGTGGGGTGGACCATAGTGTTCTACTTCTATGGATATATGCACTTCCCCTGCAATTCGGGAATTAGCGATATGCTGACTCTCATGACGCTCTTCATTTTTAGCAGTGAAGCACTTGGCATTCTCATGATTACTATACTTCCCACACTAAGACTGGGGCTAAGTTTTGCCTCTCTATGGGGTGTTCTATCACTAAGTATCTGCGGAATGTCGTTTCCTGTCATGGCGATGCACCCTGCTCTTCAAGGCTTATCGTGGTTATTTCCTCTTCGCCACTATTTTATTCTGTATGTCAACTGCGCGCTTGATGGCTACAATCTCACAAATGCTTGGCCATACCTGGCAGCACTCGCCGGTTTTATCCTCTTATCCATCATCACAACCCCTATTTTAAAGCGCGAACTCCTAACGGTAAAATACGTACCATAACCTCTGACTCTACACTTACTCTCATTTGGTAAATGTAAAATTTATATCATTATGTCAATACTGAAGAATAGACAACAAGCCTTAGACGATTGGAATTATATCTTCAAAGCTGAATTGAAGAAAGTGTTCCAAGATAAAGGTGTGCTTATCTTCTTTATCTTAGTGCCTCTTGCATACCCACTGATCTATGCGTTCATCTATAACAACGAAGTAATCCGCGAAGTCCCTGCAGCCGTTGTCGACTACGACAATACGGCTTTATCGCGGCAGTATATTCGCAACGTAGATGCCACTCCCGATGTTCGCATTATAGCTCATTGCACGAGTATGGCCGAGGCGGAAAGGCTCATCAAGAATCGTGAGGTTTACGGCATCGTCCGTATTCCTTCTGACTTCACGCGGAACATCAACACCATGCAGCAAGCGCATGTGGCTGTGTATGCAGACATGAGCGGACTCCTCTATTATAAAGCACTGGTTTTAGCCAATACCAACGTGTCGCTGGCCATGAATGCAGACATCAAGGTACAAAGAAAACCCAGCACAACAGCAGAACAAGACAAAGTAACGCAAATGCCCATACGCTATGAACAAGTGGATCTCTACAACCCTCAAACGGGCTTTGCCTCGTTCCTCATCCCTGCCGTTCTGATCCTCGTGCTGCAACAAACACTCGTTTTAGGCGTTGGACTCTCTGCCGGAACAGACAACGAAAGTAACCGCTACCGCGAATTGCAGCCCATCAACAGTCATTTCAATGGTATGCTACGTATCGTTTTTGGCAAAGGCTTTGCCTATTTGCTGGTCTATCTCTGGAACATCGCTTTTGTGCTCGAAGTTGTACCGCGCATCTTCTGCCTACCGCAGATAGGCAATCCTTTAGACCTTTGGCTCATTGCCATTCCTTTCTTGTTGGCCATCATTTTTATGGCCATGACGATTACATTCTTGATTCGCCAACGCGAAACAGGCTTCATGCTCATCGTCTTTGCATCTGTCCCGCTGCTATTCCTCTCAGGCGTCAGCTGGCCAGGGGTAAGTATTCCCACATTTTGGAAATATGTTTCCTATCTTTTCCCCTCCACCTTTGGCGTGAATGCCTATATCAAAATCAATAGTTTAGGTGCTGAAATGGGAGATGTAAAACCCGAATGGCATGCACTATGGATACAAACTATTTGCTATTTCACCACCACTTGCATTATCTACACCCTCAACATCCGCCGCAGCCGTCATCGCTTCATTGAGATGTACCGAGAAAGGAAGAAGAGAAAACGCAGATAGAACAACATTGCTACTCTTATCAATTCTCCCTCATCACATCATCTGCCTGCCTATTACCATTCCTGGTTAGCAGGCAGATTTTTTAGTATCTATATTGCTGCACAAGAGATACAACAGCTAACTTTCCTCTGAAAAACTCTATAC
>CAUSYJ010000124.1:0-5120 GCA_963535845.1 uncultured Alloprevotella sp. | reverse complement strand
ACCCGCTCTCGTCTGCTTTTTAGATTTATAAATATAGTAAAGTCCATATCCACTTAAGAACAGATAGAATTCTACAGGAGACATTCCTCTTGACAAAAAATTAACGAGCGGAACTCCAGCTACATCAAAGAGACTAAACGTAGTCTGTAAATTAGATGGTTTATTGAACAGATGGAGAAACACCATCATAAACAAAGCACACCCTTTTAGTGCTTGCGACTGCGATTTTGAAATATAAGTAAGGTTCATGATTCTATCATCCAATTGGTTCTTTACCTAATTGTATTGGTACTTTGCTTTGATTATATATAAAAACTAACAAGTCTTTTTCTTTATAATTCCTCATCAGAAAAGAACTACAGCTCTGTATATTTAAGGACTACTCATACGCCATACCGAGTACAAAGGTAAAGCCTTTTTTCTTTATCTAAAATAACCTCGATTAAAAGATTTCCCTCCCTAATTGTAGCACCTCACTAATACAGCAGAGCAAAGCAACTCACGCCTCCGGCGGAGGCGCACCATGCTTAACCGCGGGTGTGTCTCCGCCGGGGACAGTGGGTGAGCACGCTACATCACTAAGAAGAGTAGATATAATAAGGGTGTGGGCGAATAGCCTTATTGTATTCTCAAACATGATAAGGGCGTGGGCTGACGCGATAAGGATGTCGGCGGATAGGCTTATTATATTCCCAAACGCAATAAGGAGATTTACGATCATCGCTATTGTGTTTGTGCGCCTCTACTTGCAAATGATTCAAAGAAGCATTAGAAGCTTCACCGAATAGTATAGAGGCTCAGGCTTGGCGGACAAGAAGATTTGGGCAGTTTAACAGCTTAGCGAACAGCCTTTATCATTCGGTCTTTCCCATAAATGTCGCGGCGCAGCTCCACGTTGGAATAGCCGCTTGATTGGAACATTCTGACGGTTTCTTGTCCGTAGGCTTGGTTGATTTCCACCAACACCGCTGAGGCGTTGAGTTGCTGACCGAGGCGCGCCAAAGCCCGATAGAAAAGAAGGGGATCGGCATCGGGAACAAAGAGAGCCGAGGCCGGTTCATAGTCCAAAATGTGGGCTTCCATCTCTGTGCGCTCGCGCTCACAAATATAAGGGGGATTGGAAACAATGTAGAGAACATCACTCGAGGGCGCGCTCGCTGCACTCTCATTCACCACTTCCAACACATCCTTTTGGCAAAAATCCACTGTAACGCCATTGGTTTGCGCATTCTGCCGCGCCACGGCCAAAGCCCCTTCCGAAATGTCCCACGCCGTGACCTGCGCACGTGGAAACTGCTTGGCCAGAGAGATGGCAATACAGCCCGTACCAGTCCCCACATCGAGAACAGAGCAAGGAGCCTCGGAGGGCAGCAGAGAAGCCACCCACTCCACCAGCTCTTCCGTTTCCGGTCGAGGAATCAAGGTGTCGGGCGTCACGCGAAAGATGAGATCGCAGAATTGTGCTGTACCGATGGCGTATTGCACAGGTTCGCCCTGCTCTAAGCGACGGAGAATTTTTTCCAGCCTTATTGTATCGTCTTCGGAAAATGCCGTATCTTTGCCTAGATAGATGTCGGTGCGCGACAGGCCAAAGGCATCTTCCAACACAACAAACGCCAGGGCGCGGGCTTCCCGTTCTTCCACTGTCGGGATGAGCGTATCAACAATTTGGCGAAACATAGATTTCATAAGGCAAAGGTAATGAATAAATCAAAAAGTACAACGGACACTTTCTATATGCGCCGCTGCATCCAACTGGCTCGGCAGGGCGAAAACGGAGCAGCTCCCAACCCGATGGTGGGCGCGGTAATTGTTAGCGAGGGACGTATCATTGGCGAGGGGTATCATGCCCATTGCGGACAGGCACATGCTGAGGTGAATGCTATCAACAGCGTGCGCCCCGAAGACCGCCCACTCTTGCAGGAGGCCACAATCTATGTGAGTCTTGAACCTTGCTCTCATTTCGGCCGAACGCCGCCTTGTGCCAAACTCATTATCGAATGCCACATACCGCGCGTGGTTGTGGGCTGCGAAGATCCTTTTGCAAAGGTCCATGGGCGCGGCATACAGATGCTGCGGGATGCGGGCGTAGAGGTGGTTGTCGGCGTGTTGGAAGAAGAATGCCGCGCACTGAATAAGAAGTTTTTCACGTTCCATACTCACCGCCGTCCCTACATCACACTGAAATGGGCGCGCAGCAAAGATGGTTTTCTGGACAGTTGGAGAGAGCCGCTCCTCGATACGGATGCTACCGATTCCCTCCCCTCCCAACCAGCAGGGGAATACACTGAAGAAGCAACGCCTCAAGCCGCGCAACAACCCGCCCTACTCTCCACACCGCTCACACAGATGGCGGTGCACCATCAGCGGGCGCGGCATCAGGCCATCCTTGTGGGACACAGCACGCTGCGCCTCGATCGCCCGAGTCTGACGGTGAGAGCCTGGGACGGAACCGACCCGCTCCCCGTTGTCTTGGGGCGCGTGGCCGAGGGAGAACTCCCACGCGGTTGGCAGTGCTTTGCCGACATCGAAACCATGCTCGACGCGCTCTATCGGCAGAACGTGCAGAGCCTGCTTGTTGAGGGCGGCGCACAAACCTTGCAGTCGTTCATTGACGCGGGCCTCTGGGACGAAGCGTGGGAGGAACTGTCGGCTACTATGCTGCAAAGCGGTGTGCCTGCCCCGCGTATGCCCTACGGCGTAGAGAAGGAAATCGTCCACAAGTTCGGCGTTCCTTTCAGTCATTGGACAAATAGTTAACAACATATTTTATATCATCATGAAAAAAATCTTTCTCCCCCTCTGCCTTGCCCTACTGGCTTGGGCGGGTAGCGGTTCTGCCCATGAAGCGCAGGCGCAGAGTGGCCAACACAAAGTGGTGGTTGCTAAGAAAAAGGCGACCAGCAAAGCAAACACCAACGAAGTGCGACAGTTCTATAAGAACTTCCTCAAAACCTATATTTTGGGAGGCAACGACGTACACAGCAATCCGAAATTCAGAGCACACCTCTCCGATGCTCTCATAGAGAAGCTCCACGAAAGATTTGTGAGCGAATATGACGACGAGGACGGAACGGGCCTTGCCGTATGGCTCTTCCGTGGCGGCGGGCAGGATCCCGACGATGCCGAGATGCTGCGCACACTTTCCGTGCAGCCAGCGAAGGACAACTGGTATGTGGTCAAAATGACCTCCAGAGGGAAGCGCGAAACGCTTCGCGTGAGAATCGTAAAGAAGAACAAACGCTTCCTCCTCACGGATGTAGAAAACCCGAATTGGTGAAGCGCACCACAACGGCTTAGACATAAGAAAGTCCCCGGTATTTGCAGATACCGGGGACTCTTTTTTTCTATCTGGCAAGAGCCACTAAGCAATCAGGTGCATAGAACCTACGAAGTAGAGCACCAAGTAGCCGATCAGCATGGAAACGAGGCCCAGCGTCAGACCTATTTTCAGCATATCGTTCTGCTTCACGAGGCCCGTGCTGTATGCAATGGCGTTCGGCGGAGTACTGATGGGGAGACACATAGCACTTGAAGCAGCGATGGCGATACCAATGAGAATCGTTGCCGTGCCGCCGATAGAGCCGAGCGCACCGCCCATACCCTTGCACACAACGGCCAGAATCGGAACGAGAAGAGCTGCCGTAGCCGTATTGCTAATGAAGTTGGAGAGGAAATAGCAGATAAGGCCCGAAATGAGCAAGATAGCCACAGGGCTCCAAGAGCCAAATGGGATACTGTCGATGGCGTTCTCTGCCAGACCTGAGCCGTTCATGCCGAGACCTAAAGCGAAACCGCCCGCTACCATCCAAATGACACTCCAGTTTATCTCCTGCAAATCCTTTGCCGTGATAACGCCCGTCACCGCAAAGACACCCATGGGCACCATTGCCACGGTGTTGGCGTCGATACCCGTGATTTCCTTCGGAATAACCCAAAGCAGGATGGTGACAATGAAAGTGGCACATACCACCCACATACGCCAACCGCGGTGTACTTCGCCGGTGATGTGGAGGTCGATAGTTTTTTTCGTGAAAGGGAAAAAGCGCAGAATCACCCTCCAACTGATGACGAGCAGCAGAATGACGAGTGGCAACATAAACATCATCCACGTGCCAAAGCCGATGTCCATGTTCAGCCCCTCCGGACTGTTGAGGTACTTTAAGGCAATCATGTTGGGAGGCGTGCCGATGGGCGTTCCCATACCGCCGAGGTTAGCTGCAACGGGGATGCTCAATGTTAGCGCAATGCGACCCTTTCCGTTAGCTGGCAGAGCTGCAAACACGGGGGTGAGGAAGGTGAGCATCATGGCTGCCGTGGCCGTGTTGCTTACGAACATGGAAAACACGCCCGTAATGAGCAAAAAGCCCAACAGCACATTCTCGCTCTTACGCCCAAAGGGTTTGATCATAGAGCGGGCCAGCAGAACATCGAGACCCGATTTGGATGCCGCTATGGCAAGGATGAAACCGCCCAAGAAGAGCATGATAACAGGGTCGGCAAAGGAAGCCATGACCTCCTTCGACTTGAGCAACTCTCCCACGCCTTCGCCCTTGAAAGGAAGGAGCGCGTTGTTGGTCACAGTAAGACACATCGTGGTGATGATACCGAGCGAAGTGGCCCAGGAGGGGATACACTCCGTGAGCCAAGAGAGCGTGGCGAACACGAAGATGGCAATGATGCGCTGTTGCACAACTGTCAGTCCGTTGATACCGAAAAAGTCGATAGGAAGATTCCAAACAATGGTGGTCACAAGGATGATGCCGACGAACTCCCAAAGCTTCTTGGGGGAGAACGCCGCACTTAGGCCGGGGGTTTTCTCTTCTGCCATAGTATTACGTTTTTTAGAATTAGTTGGCTAAATATTAGACAAGCCAAAAGTAAAGACTATTCCATAAATTGCAAAGTAAAAATGGCAAAAAGATATATACTGTCGTAAAAACACACAGGAGAAGCCGCTCCTCTTTCCGACTTTTAGAACAATCCTTCGGGAGACTATCCACTCTCCAAAAGAGAAAATCGAGCCTCGTACAGACCTGATTTCCAACACAATAAAAAGGGCTAAAAATATCCTTATTGTGTCAGCTGGCTTCCTTATTGTGTCAGCTGACGCAATAAGG
>CAUSYJ010000123.1:0-5136 GCA_963535845.1 uncultured Alloprevotella sp. | reverse complement strand
CTTCAATTCTCAATTATTTTAAAAATGGTTAATATACAATTTATTTGCTTACAGCTTCAATAAAAGCATCAATAGCAGGATCTGTAATTGTACCATTTGGAGCTTGTCCTGGTTGGCAATAGCGGCTATTGGGATAAGTCTCCTTAACCTGCTGAAACACTTCCTTAGCGTCAGCATTTTTCTTCTGAGCCATTAGCAACTCACCCGCTTGGATGAGATATTCAGGGCTCATAGCGGCATTAGCTGCACGATCTGCTGCTTTTTTGAAAGTCTCTACAGCTTTGTCGAGTTGTCCATCATTTGCATAGCTATTAGCTAACGTTGCCAACGCTGCAGGAGTAATAGTATGGTCACCTTGGAGAGAATAAGCCTCAAGATACTTTATTGCATTCTTAACATCTGCATTCTGAGCAGCACCGGTTTCACCTTCTACTTTACGAGCATAAGAGATACCTGCATAGAAATTAGCAAGATTGGAAGCATTTGTAAAGTGATTGCTTGCCAATTTGATATAGCCAGGAAATTTACCATCTCCCTTCAGCGCTTTATCATAATCCTGCTGAGAGATATAAGCCATACCAAGAGTGAGCTGAGACTGTTGCTTTTCTTCTGCCGACTTTAGCCAGAAGTAACCACCTACGCACGCTGCGATAACAACTGCCAACGCTACAACGCCAATAATCAGCTGTTTCTTGTACTTAATAACAAAGGCCTCAGACTGCGCCAAAGCATCGTTTACTTCCAATTGAGATTTTTTATTTGTCATATTTTGCGTTTTTTATTTCATAAGAAAGCACTGCAAATTTAGCCTTTTCCAATCGATTGAGAAAATAAAATCTGTTTTTTTTATCTTGCACATTCTTTTCATTTAAGAATTGCCTAACTTTGCCTGTGCTTCCGATAAAAAGCAGTCTTTCACACGATATTAAGACTAACGTTTCTATCTTTAATCTCAAATGATTCTCAAACATCTCTCCATCATAAACTTCAAGAATCTATCTTCCGTTGAACTTGATTTTTCCCCAAAAGTAAACTGCTTCGTAGGGGCCAATGGAATGGGAAAGACAAATGTTTTAGATGCAATCTACTACTTGTCATTTCTCAAAAGTAGTATATATACGCAGGATTCCTTAAATATAAAGCACAATGAAAATTTCTTTATAATTCAAGGAGATTATGTGTCAACTAATGGAAAAACGGAAACAGTAGCTTGCAGCATGAAAGCAGGGAGTCACAAACATGTAAAAAAGAATCAGAAAGAAATACGCAGATTTTCTGAGCATATTGGTTCTATCCCGCTCATTTTGATTTCGCCTGCTGATTCGCTGTTGGTAAGCGGTAGTAGCGAAGAGCGAAGGCGTTTTATGGATATGGCCATTTCGCAATACAATTCAAGCTATTTGGAATGTCTTATACGCTATGAGAAGACGCTAAAACAAAGAAATGCAATTCTCAAGCAAGCGCAAGACGACGTACGCAATATACCCACAGATGTTATCGATGTTTTAGAGGAAATGATGTCCGAGGACGCACAAACCATATATGAGGCGAGAACTGATTTCAACCAGAAGTTTCTACCTATCTTCCAAAACATTTACGATCAGCTATGCAACACAGACAAAGAGCAAGTGAGCATAGAATATGCTTCTCATCTCTCACGCGGCCCTCTCAAGTCACAACTTGCTGATTGTAGAAGCAAAGAGGTATTCTTAGGGTATTCACTTCATGGTACTCACAAGGACGATTTAATCCTGTCACTAAATGGTTATCTAGTGAAGCGAGAGGGATCACAAGGACAGACTAAAACCTATTTTATTGCACTTAAATTGGCCCAGTTCATTTTTTTGAGAGAACACCTACAAGCTACAAGTCTTAACAACACCACTACACCGATCCTCCTCCTAGACGACATTTTCGACAAGTTGGATTCTGGCCGAGTGGGCAAAATCATTGACTACGCTAACGGAAGTGCTTTGGGACAAATCTTTATTACCGATACAAATCGAGAGCACTTAGACTTGATTCTTGAATCAGCCAATAGCAACTATAAGCTTTTCAAAGTCAAAGATGGAGAAGTTTTTGAATGAGAAATTCAAGATAGCATCTCATGGAAAGAATAAAGGAAGAAAACTTAGGCAGTGTTGTGGCCCGTTTTCTCAAGGAAACTGGACTACAAACACAACTCAATCAATATAGGCTGAAGCAGGCGTGGCCTATTATTACGGGCGAACTAGTAAAGAGTAAGACGCAAGATTTGTACATCAAGAATCAAACGCTCTATGTCAAACTTAGTTCCCCTGTTCTTCGTTCCGAACTCTCGCTACGAAAGCAGGAATTAAAAACACAATTAAACGCATACGTACAAGCACAAGTTATCAGTGACATTACTTTCGTATGAAAGATTTCCCACTCTCTCAAAAAATAGCGAGTTGCAGTTAGGTTCTATCCCTACTACAACTCGCTTTATTTTCTTTCTAAACACTGACTACATCAACGCTTCAAGATAGCAGCGACGACAGAGGCAAGACTGACACCTAAGGTGCTAAAGCCCATTATTTCTGCTAAACTAGTGGCCTTACGTCTGCTCTTGGCAGGAACGATAATTTCACATCCTGGACTAATATCTTCCTTAGAACGTACTCGGGTCACTGTTCCGTTCATATTCACAGCAAACACACGACGACTCTTTGCACGCTGACCATAGCCACCAGCTTGGTTAATATAGTGGTTAAGACCAGCCCCATTGGTATAAGCTACTGTATTGGGATACATCACTTCGCCGTTAATAGACACTGTATTATTAAACTGCGGAATAATGAGTTTGTCACCATCCTGCAGCACTACATCCCATTGACTACCTGGATTCTCCAATGCCTTATCGAGATTGATGCCCACCGTACGCGTATCTCCTAACTGCACTTTAGAAATACTTGTTGAGTCCTCACTATTCACTGTAATAATCTTTAGCATAGTTTGCAGCTTGATTTTCTCTTCCGGTGTCAACTGACGCTCTAAGCGCGCCCCCTTAGCGTAAGCATAAGCTGTCAAACCTCCTGCGTTCTTCACAAGGTCGCTCAAGCGAGAAGCTTTGCGCGATAGGGTGTACTTACCGCCAAAGGCTATTTCACCAGAAATGGTCACGTGTTGCTGCTCTACATAGCCAGGAGTTCTGCGAACATAAACCTCATCGAAGGGTTCCAGTTTGAAATTGTCCTCTCCACTGATAACACAACCATCACGAAGAGAGAAGCTATACGTCTTTGCGATGACATTCTCACTCGAGAAAGCCTTGTTATCACGAATACGGCGTGAAACGTCTATCTTCACTAGAGAAGCTGCATCCGTCAAGCCACCCGCTTGAAGAATAAAGTCTTCCAGCGTCATATTGTCAGAAAACTCATATTCACCCGGATAAACCACCTCGCCCATAATGGTAAGCACTTGCTTCTCTTGCATATCGCGCTTTGAAGGCACATAGAGCACATCGCCATTTCTCAGCGAGATATCTGCTACATCGTGGTTCATAATACCTTTCACATCAACAGATACCACTTCGTGTGTTCTATCTTCTTTTAAGCGACGCAAAATGGCGTGATCGACAAAGGCATCCTCACGAGGTCCACCTACAGCTTCTAGTAATTGTCGCACAGAGGTAATGCTGCCATCCATCTGATACATACCTGGACGGAAGATAGCACCTTTTGCCTCAACCATATTGGAGTAGCGATTCAACACGCTGTCCACGCTCACCGAGTCTTCGTCGAGAAGTTGGAATTTATTGCGTTCAAACTCATCTATAGAATACACGCTATACATACCGCCAGCTTTACGTACCAAGCGAACATTTGCGGTATAGGCATCACCACGAAAACCGCCGGCGTATTTAATAAGAGTCCCTACACTCTCATTGTGTTTCATCTCATAGAACATAGGACGGCGTACCTTACCGGTGATATTCACCAAGGCCTCATAGGGACTCACCACGATGACATCACCCGATGCCAAACGCACATTGCCCGTCATGCGTCCATTCAGAATATAGTCGTAGATATCGCAAGTTGAAATCAAACGACCTGAACGATAAATCTTGATGTTTCTCAGCGTACCAATCTCATTGATTCCTCCAGCCATATAGAGAGCATTAAATACGGTGGCAAAAGCCGAGAGCGTAAATGTACCAGGATTTTTCACCTCACCCATCACATTGACAGTGATTGTCTTCGTTTGTCCCACTGACAAACGAACATTGCTACTCTGATAGCGACTTCCTAACGTTCCACGAAGACGGGAATTGGCTTGCGCCACTGTTAGACCTGCCACATTCACAGGGCCAAAGCCCTCCAAGTCTATGTAACCATCGGGAGAAACAGTCGCTTGAAAACTCTTCTGAGATGCCCCCCAAACATCCACAAATACTGCATCGCCAGGCCCTAAGCGATAGTCGCTAGGCATAGCTATATTCAAGATATTGCGTCCAAACACTTGCCGGCCTTTAGGTTTCTCGTTATTGCCCATCAGCTCATCAAACATAACTAGCGAATCGGGAAGGACAAAATTGAGGTCCTCACTCATCTGGCGGCGGCGCAGTTTCACATTGTCGTCACTAAGGTTCTTCTCACGCTTTATACGATTAAACATTTCTGATTGATCATCAGAATCATAATCATCACAATTTTTTCCATTACTCTTACGCAAACGCGCTTGCTGCTCCTGCGACAATCCCGAAATATTGCGCGCTCCAACAACATCACCTTTCTTTTGCTTTTCGTATGCTGCTCGGATCTTACGAATGCGATCCACTGTCACGCCGCGTTCCATCAAGTGCGTCACAATCCGGGAGCGCGAAGCCCCCTTTGCATTCTCCGAAATAATGTATTCCATTATTTGATTGTCGGTCATAGACGACTGCGCCCACACACCGACGGGGAGCATGAGCATACATATCAATATTATCGCTGTTTTTTTCATTTGACACTATTTTCTATTTAACAACACGAAGCTTCCCTTATTTTCTTTCATACTACAGCACCGTCCATAGGGCATCCAGCATAGCTTCTACCAGCTTGTAAAGTTAGCATTTCCACTTTCGGCAAGCCTCGTTGCAACATGTTAAACGATAGCAATTCGTTTATATTG
>CAUSYJ010000122.1:0-5150 GCA_963535845.1 uncultured Alloprevotella sp. | reverse complement strand
ATGCCGAGAACGAGACGAAAATACAAGCGGGCATCTCCGAACTGGTGCGCAACAAGACCGTTATCATCATCGCCCACCGTATGCGCACCGTCCGCAATGCTGACCACATCGTGGTGCTTAGTGGCGGTACGGTGAGCGAACAGGGAACGCCCGACGAACTGTTGACCCGCAACGGCGAGTTCGCCCGAATGGTTCGTCTGCAACAGGAAAAACGGCAATGATGCCTCTACATCAATCGCTCGCAAAGAATTATGGCAAACAGCAACAGCATATAGCTTACGATGCGTATGGTGACCGTGCAAATTGGACGCGCTTATCCAATAAGTTGGACAGACGAGTCCAATGAACTGGACAAATTAGTCTAATTAGTTGGACAAATTGGTCCAATCACATAAGTATTAAAGGTTTTTGGCGACCGTTCAGAGATAGTAATAACGACCGTTCAGAGATAATACAGACAACCGTCCAGAGATAGTAATAACAACAAAGATAAAACAACAATGAAAATCGTAAAAATCAACAGTAAGTTCAAGCTGTTGGCAGTCTGGATACTCTGCCACCGTCTTGTGGTCGGTGCGTTGTTCGCAGTTATCATCGCCTTCTCGATTGTGGGAGCGAAGCGCATCGTGATGAAAACTTCGTTCGACGACTATTTCGTGAGCGACGACCCGATGCTGCTCAAGACCAATGAATTCAAGTCTATCTTTGGCAACGACTACTATGTGGCGGTGCTAGTGAAAAACAAGGACATCTTCTCCCAACGCAGCCTGACGCTCATTCGCGAACTGAGCAACGAACTGAAAGACAGCCTGTCGTATGCCGACAAGGTAACGTCGCTCACCGATATTGAGTTTGCCGTAGGTACGGAGGAGGGTATGACCATCGAACAGATTGTCCCCGACGAGATTCCGTCTGATGCCGCTTCGCTGAATGCAATCCAGCAGAAAGTGTACAGCAAACCGTATTTGGCAAAGAAGATGGTGTCAAACGACGGCACGATGACGTGGATTATGGTGAAACTGCGGCCGTTCCCCGAAGACAGCGTGTGGAAGAAGACGAGCGACATTGCGCCCGATATGATTACGGGCAAAGAAGCGGGACACATCATCGGCAAGGCGAAATACGCCGAACTGTCGCCCAACGCCGCGGGAATGCCCTATCTGGGCTACGAAAAATTCGTTTATCTCAAAAGCGAACTGGGGCGGCTGTTCCTCTTTGCCTTCATCATCTCCATCGTTGTGATGCTCATCGTAACCCGTTCGTTGCGCGGCGTTGTTGCACCACTGCTCACGTCTGTGTTCGGACTGCTCATCAGTTTCGGCATCATCGGCTGGACGGGCATCTACATCGACATGACCACGACAATGATTGCCGTGATACTGACTTTTGCCTGCTCCATCGCCTACAACATTCACCTGTACAATTTCTTCAAGACGCAGTTCGTAGAAACAGGCAAGCGCAGGGAATCCATCAAGGAAGCCGTAGGCGAAACCGGTTGGGGCGTGTTGCTGTCGGGACTTACCACCGTGGCTGCCATGATGACGTTCCTGTCAATGAAGATAGTACCGATGCGAGCCATCGGCATCAACACCTCGCTCTGTCTGCTTGCCGTGCTGCTCACCTGCCTGCTGCTCACACCCATCCTGTTGTCGTTCGGCAAGGACCGCGAGCCTGCCGCCGATATGTCGAAGAGTTTTGAAGGATATATCGGCAAACGATTCGAACTGTTCGGCAGTTTTGTGATACGCAACCATCGTTCCATTATCGTTTCTTCGGTTGTGCTGACCATCTTCTGCGGTATCGGACTCTTCTCCATCGAACCGGCGTTCGACATCGAAAAGACGATGGGGCGGAAGATCCCCTACGTAAAGAAATTCCTCGACCTCTGCGAAACCGATCTCGGTTCGATTTATTCCTACGATCTTATGATTACCTTGCCGCACGACAACGACGCCAAGAAACCGGAAAATTTGCAGAAACTAGACCGATTGGCGGAGATTGCGGGAGGCTACAAGCTGACGAAACGCCACAATTCCATCACCGACATCGTGAAGGATATGAACTGCACGCTCAACGGCAACAATCAGCAGTTCTATCGTATTCCCGACAATGCCGATATGGTGGCGCAGTTGCTGTTGCTCTATGAGAATGCGGGCGGTACGGAATCGGAATACTGGATGGATTACGACTACAAGCGGCTGCGGTTGCAGTTGGAGATGAAAGACTACAACTCCAACGAGGCGGAAAAGGAAATGAACGACTTGCAGGCGGAGGCGCGCAAGCTCTTTCCCGGCGCACACGTCTCGGTGGTAGGCAGCATACCGCAGTTCACCGTGATGCAGCAGTATGTGGAGCGCGGGCAGATGTGGTCGATGCTGTTGTCGGTATTGGTCATAGGCGTTATCCTCGTGCTTGTCTTCGGCAACTGGAAAGTGGGGCTTGTGGGTATGATACCGAATATTGCCCCCGCCATCATCGTGGGCGGTATGATGGGTTGGTTGGGCTATCCGCTCGATATGATGACAGCCTCGCTCATTCCGATGGTCTTGGGTATTGCCGTCGACGACACCATTCATTTCATCAACCACAGCCATGTGGCATATGATAGGTGCGGCAATTATGCAGAAGCCATCAACCGAACTTTCCGCACCGAAGGACTCGCCATCGTCATGTCCACAGTCGTCATCTCGGCTACGTTTACGGGCTTCGTCTTCTCCGACGGCACACAGATGCGCAATTGGGGCATTCTGGCTGTGGCCGGTATGATGTCGGCACTGCTGGCAGACCTCTTTCTCGCGCCAATTCTTTTCAAGTATCTCCGTGTATTCGGGAATGATAAGCGAACTTCCTCGGAAGCGGTAAATGAACTTCCCAAGGAACGACAAACGAACTTCCTTAGTAATAACAAAACACCATAAAATATAACGATATGAAAACAAAACATTTCACATTGCTGCTCATCTCCATACTGGCGGTGTGCGGCGCGCAGGCAGCAGGGCTGTCGGGCAGAGACATCATGCAGAAAGTAAGAAACCGCGCAGACGGCGACACACGTTATGCCACCATCGAAATGACGCTCATTCAGAAGAGCGGCCATAAGCGTGTGAGGAAACTCGAATCGTGGGCAATGGACATAGGCAATGATACGAAGAAAATCATGTTCTTCACCTATCCCGGCGACGTAAAGGGTACGGGATTCCTCACTTGGGACTACGACAATACCACCAAGACGGACGACAAGTGGCTCTATCTTCCGGCAATGAAAAAGACGAGGCGCATCAGCGGGAAGTCGTCGAAAACCGATTACTTTATGGGCAGCGACTTTACCTACAACGATATGAGCGCCCGCAGCGTGGACGAAGAGAAGCATACGCTTCTGCGCGAAGAAATGTTGAGCGGTCAAAAATGTTGGGTGGTAGAGTCGGTACCCAACGACAAGGATGAGATTTACACACGCCGCGTCACCTGGGTTCGGCAGGACTGCCTGATGGCGGTAAAGGCGGAATACTACGATAAGCTGAACAAGCTGCACCGTAGGCTCACGATTTCCAACATAAATAAAGTGCAGGGCTTCTGGACGATGCACCTTATGCAGATGGAGAATGTACAGACGGGACACAAAACCATTATCCGTATGGACAATCAGAAGTTCAACATAAAGCTATCGCCTAACCTTTTCACTGTTTCCCAACTGGAGAAAGGACTCTGATATGAAACTATTTATGCTCTTGCTTGTGCCGATACTCTCGGTGCAGGCAGCGGCCCAAATCGATAATACATTGCCGGCCGATAGCGACACCATCGGTTCGGAATGTACTCCACAGGAAACGGTCGAAGCATCGGACGATAATGCGTTGCAGGTGCAGGTGAAAGGTTTTCTTGACACCTACCATGCCGTCAGGACGGAGGGACGTGCTGACTGGATGGCTTCGCGGACTCGGGCGCGGGGAGAACTCAAACTCGAGAAAGGGGCGGCTTCGCTCTTCCTATCTCTGAACGCCACCTACAACGGAATATTGAAAGAACGCACAGGACTGGAATTGCGCGAGGCTTATCTCTCTTATGCAAAGGGCAACTTCGACCTGCGCGTGGGGCGGCAGATTGTCGTATGGGGCGTGGCGGATGCACTGCGCGTTACCGATTGCGTGTCTCCGTTTGACTATACAGAGTTTCTCGCACAAGACTACGACGACATTCGCATGCCCGTCAACGGGCTGCGTGCAAAATACACAAGAGGTTCGGTCACCCTTGAAGCCGTGTGCAATCCTGTGGCAGACTTCTTCGTGTTGCCGACAGACGAGCGCAATCCGTGGGCGATACGCCTGCCGTCTGCACCACAGCCTTACACCACCGACTTGGAAAGCAGCAAGCCGGAGAAGAAAATCAAGAATATGGAGTTTGGCGGACGGGCAAGCGTCAATCTCAGCGGAATAGACTTCTCCGTGAGTGCCTTGCGGACGTGGAACAAGCAGCCCGCCCTTTGCCCTGCCCTGTCGGGCGATGGAAGGACGCTCCACATCAACGGACAGTACCGCCGTATGACGATGTTGGGTGCCGACTGCTCATTGCCCGTCGGTCAGTTTGTCCTCCGTGCCGAAGTCGCCGAGTACATAGGCGAGGCACAAGGAAGTGGTTTGGGGCAGAATGCCGTGCGGCGCAACACCCTCAACGCCCTTGCAGGGGTAGACTGGTATCCGGGTAACGACTGGAACATCAGCGTGCAGTATTGCCATAAATACACATCGGGCAATCTCGCTGCGCTCTCCGTCTATCGCAATGCCGGACTTGCCACAGCAAGACTCTCAAAGGAACTGCTGCACAACACGTTGAAACTCTCCACCTTTGCCTACATCGACGTGGCAAACGGCGGCATCTTCAACCGCCTTTCCGCCTCCTATTCTCTCAACGACGATATAGAACTCACCGTCGGCTACGACTATTTCCATGCCAACAAAGGCAAGTTTGCCATGTATGGTAAGAACTCCGAAGCGTGGGTGAAGATGAAGTACAGTTTCTGACTCCATTTTAATACATGAAATGACTATACTCAAAATAAAAATAACAAGTGAAGGTACGTAAAGAAGAAAAGTAGAATGTAGCCATAGGGTTGTAATGCTTGTTTTTCTCTAACTACATTCTAACTTTCTTTC
>CAUSYJ010000121.1:0-5193 GCA_963535845.1 uncultured Alloprevotella sp. | reverse complement strand
GTTTTTCATAGTATTAGATTTAAGGTTAACAAGGTTGGGATACAGTGGTATCCCTTTTTTTATGTCTATACTTTGCGACAAATAGGTCAGACGCTTTGGAAACTTACTGAAAAGTGAGCACGTTTCCGCTTCGTCTGATTTTTTCTTTTATGATGTCTTTTCTCTGCTAAAGGAAGTGTCTGGCAATTCTGATTTGTTTGGTATTTTCGAGTTCCTCTTGGCGGAAACAAAAAAGAAGTCGGCCAACGTAATAAGAGCGTTGGCCGACTTTCTTTTTATATCTCAGACTGGGCGAAAGATGTAAATCGCTCCGACCAGTCTGGAAAATGATTTCTTACTTCACCATTACTTTCTTACCGTTTAGGATGTAAAGCCCCTTCGTGGGGTGCTGAACGCGACGGCCTTGCAGGTCGTAAGCGCGGTTCTGTTCGTCGGTTGCAGCCTTGAGTGTTCCGATGCCCGTGATGATTTTCGGACTTGGATAGATGCACCAGTACGAACCTTTATCCTTGTCGTTGTAAGGGCGCACTTTTCCCGCAGGACTACTATTGAGAACGGAATAGGATGTAGAAGCAGGTTTGGTACAACTGAGAAAACTCCATCCTTCTGTATCAGATCCTACGCCATACGCTACTGATTCATCGGCTTTCACAGCAGGCACAGGGCGCGTACTATACGATGTTTTGCCAATATAAAGACCTGTGTTGACATGATGGATGAGGTAGTTTCCCTTACCATCGGATTCAAAAGTAAAAACCTGTGTGGAATCGTTGTCTACAGTGTTGAGCGTTGCCGCTGTTGCATCTGCTGAAAGAAAATGCGTGGGATACGCCTTATTATAAATCATATACTGCTTACCAGCTTCAATCTGTACGCGTTCGAGTGAGGGCACGGCAGCCATCACTGCCCACATGTTGGCTTCGGTTTTCTGTGCGTTGAACGCCTCGATTAGGGGCTGGAGTGCTGCAACGGACTTGTACATGCCTACAGCCTTTCCCGTTTTAACTCCTGCCAAGCGTTGTTGCAGCGCATCGTTCAAATAAGCATCGCGCGGGGAGGTAGCGTCGAGCGTGTACTTTCCGCCCGTGATGGAATCAAGGCTGAAGCTCTTGAAGATAATGTTGTAGCCTTGATTGTAGGCCACATCCTCGAAGAGCACGCCGATGCTGTCGTTCTGCATAAGAATCATTGTAGAGTAGCAGGATGTGTTCTTTGTGATTTGCAGACCTTTCTTCCAGTTGGCAGCCATTTTTTCTCCACTGTTATAGTCGGAGTAAGCAGCGAGTTCTTTGTAGAAGAAACCCACCTTTTCGCGTGTGCTGCTCAATGGCACGGTTTGCAGAGCCACATAGAGCTGTTTGCCATCGGCCTTGCGGCGAGCTGGAAGCACGAGTACTTCGCCGTTGCAGGCGTTCACTTGGCTGCCAGTCATGTTGGACGGCATGGTGCTTTTGCCCCACGCGCCTTTTGCCTTGATAGGATCTGAATATGTGAAGATGTTGAACTGACGACCGCCACCTTGGTTGCGGCAGCTCAAAAGTACTGTTCCGTCGGGAAGTTCTTCCACTTTCGATTCGTCGGCAGCATCGGAGGGAATGACACCTGCACCGCCGAGCACCTTCCAAGTATGGCCGAAGTCGTCGGAATAGATCACGTAAGTGGCAAACTTATTCATTGTCGTCGTGCGCAAAGGATGAGCAATATAGAGACGGTAGAAATCGCCCACTTTGATATAGCGGCTTTGCATGATCTTACCACTTGTCAGGAAAATACCGGCCACTTGGGCGTTGCCAGGTAGTTTGCCATCGTAGAGGCCATAGATCTGTTCGGTCATATCAGTACCCTGATCCCAAGTACGTCCGCCGTCCGCACTGCGGAAGAAGGCGCTACGCTGCGGATTACTACGCGTTGAACTGAAATAGCCCACCTTGCCACAAACACATTGCATCAGGACATTGTCGCTCGTACGGTCGGCGACGATGCTTGGGTCGCCAAAGGCTGTGCGCCAAACTTCGCTGGCGTGCTCATTACCGCGTGCCACGACAACTGTATCGCTCCATGTGCGACCATTATCCGTGCTGACTTTCATCACGTTGTCGATTTGATAGAGTCCGTTCTGGTTGTTGTAACCTACGTCCGTTTTGCTGATGCGATAGTCGCAGTCGGCCAGAAGTCGACCGTCGCGCGTCTGTGTCAAAGCTGGGATACGATAAGGAACTTTGCTCGTGGCGTTATCAAAGACCGTCACCGTGTGAGCATTATCCACTTCGTCGGCCTGACGAACAAAGACGCGGAAGTTCTTTACTTGGCCATTGCCGGCAACGGTGAAAGTTGTTAAAGCCTTACCAACGTTGCTCACTTCAAAGTGGCCGCTCGGATTTGAAATTGTGCCGTCGGCAGTTGTGATAGAGGTCAGCGTGGAGGGATAGTCGAAGCTGTAGCCTTCGATGATGTAACCCTTCGTTGGAGTAGAGAGGGTGTAAGTGCCCGATATGGCATCGGTGAGCAGGAAGCTCTTACCATCGGCTGAGGGCTGGAAGCTGGTGTTCATAGTGGACAATCCCAAGGCAGCCGGAGCAGAGAGTGTAGAGTTCCACAAAGAAGTTTCCGCCAGCGTATTAGCGGCATTTTTGAACTCGCCATACTGGCTGCCCACTTCGAAGTCGACAGCGGCAGGCGTGAAGACTACGGCCGAGCCGCGATCCTTGCCACCCGTCCAGAAAGCCAATTTGTTGTCGCGGTTGTTAACGCCATAGTTCGTTCCGTTTTGGCAAAGATAGAAAGCAGCCATACCGGGGAGATCGCTCGACGTTTCTAATTTCCAGAGGCTCTCGTATGTTGTTGTGTTGAGGCCGTCGAGTGGCAGAACAACGGGATAGGCTGTGCCGCCCGTGGTACCGCTCATTTCGCGCGGAGATACCAGCAGTCTGTCGGCTGCTGCTGCGCGGTTGTGGAGGCGATAACCTGCAGTGTTGTCGCCTACGAGACACCAGAGTGCGTTAGGTGTGGCATTGGTGAAGCTGCGCATCAGCGAGAAAGGCTCATTGCTGCCCGTGTAGATCAGCGGGAAAGTGCTGGTGCTTTGACCTTGTCCGATGGCCACTTTATACCAAACCGTATTGGGAGCAAAGCGACCGTCGACGGTGGTAGTGGGCTGGAGTTGTTCGAGGGCTGAAGCCGTCTTTTTGATGGTTACAATGAAGTTCGTGGGTACAGCGTTGGCTTTTGCAGCGGTGCTGGAAACGGAGAATTTAGTGATGTTCTCCTCCAAACCTGTTACGCTGATAGTGGCCGAAGCTTGATCGGTGGAGCAAGTAACGGCCGCGCCGCCTTTCTCAGGTGTGACGGTCACTGTAGCACGGTTTGTGTTTGTTGAAGCTCCTTCAAAACCTTTGAAGTTGAAGGCATAGCCTGTGATGGCATAACCATCGGGAACGCTGAGTGAGAAGGTGCGCACGAAGAGGTGGTAAGTGCCATCTCCGTCCACCCACATGTCGTTGTTCTGGGTTTGCAGTGTGAGTTGCGGGGCCGTTTCCGTGGAACTCCACTTGTACTTGTAGGCACTGGCAGTATTGCCTTGTTTGTTGACAAAACTGCCCGTTGCTGTGGATACAGTACGCATCCATGTTGTTTGCGCTTGCGCATGAATGGGGCTTGCAAACAAACTGACAAGTCCCATAAAGGCTAAAGTAAACAATTGTTTCATTGGTAGTTTTTTGAATATATAAATTGTGACGTTTGCAAATATAATGTTTTCTCTTTATTTCTGTTTGGTTGGCAAAGAGAAAAATAGGCCACGCGAAAAAGTGGTGGAGCGCAGCACGAAGAGTGGGATACGCAAAGACAGTTCTTTGAGGTGCAGGAGAGGATGCGAAAGAGTCGGAAAGAAAGCTTTATTGTTGTCAAGGAAATTCTTATTTTACGCCTCCGAGAATAAAAGAAAATCTAACGCGAAATAAGACGTTCGATTCGCTTCGCTCTCTCGAATGGCAATGAAATAAGGCTGTGCGTCAGCAGCATAAGGTTGTCAGCCAGCGCGCTTATTGTGTCAGCTGACAGCCTTATTCTGTCGGCCAGTATCCTTATTGTACTGACAACAGAGAGCGGATGGAAATACACATAAAAGCACAACTCCCAGTCCACGCAATAAGGAAACGGAGTAGCGGAGCAGAGCGACGCACCACTCCGAAGACTATTTTCTCCCACATCCTTGTTCTACGGCCCATTTTCTTGTTCCCGTTGCGCCAAAGGCTTTGTTAAGAAAAAGGGCAGTTTTGAGGAACGAATGATGACGTGGCCTGCCTCGTTCCGTCCAATAGGTTTACCTCTCTCGCTAATAAGAACCTCTGTTCTCGCTTTTGAGAGCTTTTTCAGCAGCATAATGTTGTAGGTCTTTGTCTTAGATTTATTATTCTTTTTATTTATTGCTGGAATTTACAAAATATTGTAACTTTGCGGCATATTAAAAATGCCCCCTCATTTATAAGGGGACGGAAATGTCAAGATAGCTCAATCATAAAACATTACATAATTTAATTTTCAAAACTCTATGTGGTTAACAACTTCATCCGTAGGACGGAAAGTTATCATGTCGGTAACCGGCATTGCTCTCGTTCTGTTCCTCACCTTCCATGCTTGCATGAATGTTGTGGTGCTTTTCTCCGGAGATGCTTACAACATGATTTGCGAGTTTCTTGGATCTAATTGGTATGCCGTTGCAGGAACGGTAGTTTTGGTGGGCCTCATCGCTCTCCATTTCATTTATGCCACTATCTTGACACTGCAGAATCTCAAAGCGCGCGGAAACAATCGCTATGCTGTGGTGGAGACTCCAGCAAAGGTGGAATGGGCCAGCCAGAACATGTTCGTGCTAGGCCTGATCGTATGTTTGGGTTTGTTCCTCCACTTGTTCAATTTCTGGGCAAACATGATGGGCGCAGAATTCTACAATGGCGGTATGGCTCTCGTGGGCGACTATGAAGCAACAGACGGCGCAGGTTTGATTCAGTTCACCTTCGGCAATCCCGTTTATGCTGTGCTCTATCTCGTATGGCTCGCCGCGCTGTGGTTCCACCTCTCTCATGGTTTCTGGAGTGCCATCCAGACTCTCGGTGTGAACAACAAAGTGTGGTTCAACCGCTGGAAGCTCATCGGCAACGTTTATGTAACACTCGTTATGCTGATGTTTGCTGC
>CAUSYJ010000120.1:0-5307 GCA_963535845.1 uncultured Alloprevotella sp. | reverse complement strand
TCCATATTCAGCCACATAAACATTTTCGCTTGTTGCAACTGGTGACTGTGTAGGCGTTTGAACATATTCAACTGGTCTATCTGCTGTTGCGCCAGTACGATAAATTGATGGGTCAACAAAGATTACATTTTCGTCTAATGTTCCATAGTTGCTAGTGTACTGTTGGATTGTGCCGTATGCTGAAGTGTCTACCGTGTGGCTTCCGTCATTGTTTCCCCAAGCCGCTACCCATTTATCGTATGGATCACATTCAGGCGCTAAATAGCCAAGCCATGACAGAGAAGTATAAATGCCTGTGTAATAACCAGCTGCCGCAACAACATCGCAGAATGCACGTGACATAGGTGCAATATTTTCATGTATGATAGCAACACCATTATTGACTTTGTAATGGTCTGCGTCTTCCATGTCTAGCCATACACCAAGCCCAATATCCACGCCATCAATGATGGATAAGAAGCTTTGTGCTTCTTCAATTGCCTGTGCTGTGTTTAATGCATAGGAATAAAAATAAACACCGATTGTAATGCCTAAGCGTTGGCACTCGGTGACATGTCTGCGAAATGAATAGTCTTCACGACTTGCAACACCAGCTCGTAAGATAGCATACTTTCCGGCATAAGGCGTGAAGTCAAAATTTGGTTGATGTTCGGAAACATCAGGTACGTTGTAAATTCTCATTTTTCTTTTTCCTCTTTTCTATCTAAAAAGGCGGCCGTATTGGTCGCCTTAATAGCCTATTTACTTTTTGTAATCCCAAGCCGAGCCAAATCCTGGCTCGTTGCCTTTGTTTCCATCAATTTTTGAAACAAACACGATACCACGTGCGATTGCTAAATCACCCTTGTTGTAGGTTTTATTTTCATCCCACGGCTTAGCTTCGCGCTCCCTTGTTAAATCATCGTATAGCAAAGGTGTCTTATCAGGAGTCTGGCCATCTTTTGATGTATGGTCAGAGACGACTGAATAAGGCACTCCATTGAATCCGATACGCTGGTTCTTTTTATAGCCTGTATTCGGGAACCAGTCATCTAGGAAAGCAATGTACTTTTTGACTGTTTCAACATCCGCAGTCTGTAGAATGCCATTCACTAGTGGACGTACCTCTTTATATCGATTTGCCTCGATATCTTTTTCAGGAACATCTGTCAGCATAAAAGATAAGGTATAGCCTGTAGGTGATTTAGAAAATGTTAGTGGCGCTGTGTACATCTTGTAAGTCGCACTATCGCCATCGAATGAAATGTCGTGGATAACTCCTACTTCAAACGAATCAATCAAAGGCTTTAAATTTTCAAAAACAGTTCTATTAAAAGTAACAACACTTTTATTACTGTCCTGAATTTCAGTAAATTTTTTTCCGTCAATAATCATTTTGCGTACCTCCATTATTTGCATCTATAGAAAAGGACATCAATTTCTAGCTTGATTGGCACAGATGCCAGTCCGCTTGCATTTGTAACTGTGCAATATGCTGATCCGTTTGAAAAGAAATTTATCAAATTCGCTCTAGCTCTAAAGTCTGTGTACATCTGCATTACTCCGAGTGCTTTGTATCCTTCCGGAGTGACAATCGGAATTGAAATGTGCTCTTTGTCTGTTGTATCTGCTTTGAATGTTTCTCGGCGCGATTTGCCGGTGAATCTTCTGACAATTAGCGTATCGTTTCCGCCGATAATCAAGCCGTTTTTAGCGTTAAATTTATCGTTAACTTCAAATGAACCTTTGGCCTTAACGTTACGCCCGTCAATTTCGAATGCTTCTGTTACCGTTTCTACTGCTGACTTGGCTGAGCCTATTTGACGCTCTAAGCCGTCAATTTTTGGAGTAAGTTCAGCTATCTTTTTTTGTAATTCTTGCACGGCAGCTCCAGAAGAAGCATCTTCTTTTAAAGCATTAATTTGATTTTGCAAATTGCCCGCTACATCAGTCCCTAATTGTCCTTTGATTTCTTCAAACCATGCATCAAATAGACTACGCTGTTGAGTGTACAAACTGTTTACATCAATCTTGCTGATTGCACTTACAAAGCCGCACGATTCATCGTCCATTCGAACATCTGTTATCTCAGCATTTGTTAGTGTAGAAACATTAGGTCTAACACTTACGTATGCAAGAACTAAATCGTAGATCACACCCTCACGCACTGGAGCAGGCTTTGTAGGGCTTGATTGCGCTATGCCTTTGATTACCTCTACTCTAATGCTTCGCTGTGCCTTATTGTCGTCCAATCTCAGTACGATTGCATCAATGCGCGGTAGCGATTCACCGTTTTCTATCGTCACCTGTGTCTCTTCTCTGTTATACGCAGTAGCGCCATTAATTAGGCACGCTCCAGGCTGAACGGTTAGATTCATGCCGCCGCCAGTGTGCGATACAACCTTAAAGCAATTAGTGTTGCCGGTTCCAAAGACACCGTTAGTGTAGTAATTTGACAGAAGATTTCGTAAAACATCACTTCCCACAGCTCTGTCAAATTGTGGAAATCCACTTTCATCAAAAGTAACCTCTGATGTAAATGGGAATGATTGCATTGCCATTATGTTCCTCACTTTCTGTACGCGATTGGAACCTTGTCACCAAACGACAGCCCAATCTCATGTACTGAATTTTTGAAAACTTCTTTTACCTCTATCAATCGTGCCTGAAAAGCCATTTGGAAATCATCAATCAAAATGTCACATTTGTCCCCCAAGTCGTAGTCCTCAAGATAAATAAGTCCACTTCTTCGCGCTGTTTCAAATGATACATTAAGTATGCTTGCATACTTTTTCAATAATTCTTCTTTCCCCATTTGCATTAATTTATCTTTGTACGATTCAAGCGTTTCTTTTTCAGCCTCATAGAGTTCTTCGGTCTTATCTAAGTACACGATTCTCTTATACTCAGATTGATTACTGCGGGCATCAACAGTTACATCTATCTGTTTGCCGTCTTCATAATTGCCATTTCCTATTACGATTGCAAAGTTTTTAAATGCTGTTGTATCCTTCGTTATCTTCTCGTCGTGAATGTTCCGAAGTTTTGAAGAAAACGAAGCAAAGCTATTTTGCGTTTGTGATTGTGTGCGATCTAATCCTTGCCAAACTTTAAATCTGATTTTCTGATTAACGTAGTCATACACGCATGCATAGCTCATCTGCTGTGTTTTAAGCAGTGAATACAAGACCGTTGCTAATCCATCTCCTGTCGTTTGCTTCGCGACACCCTCACCCAATAGCGGAGTGTTTGCATCAGCAAACTCTAGTAGTGGAATATCGTCCTTATACTTTTCTACGATTGCTCTTGCAACAGTTTCGATATTTCCGGACTGTCTAAATCTTGGATAAGTGATTTTATCGTTGAGCTTGAACTCGTAGAAATATCCAGACAACAGAATTAACTGACCATCTGATTTGCGTGCATACTCAAATTTTTGAATCATGCCAAGTTCTGGGCGCTGACTGTTAAAAACATAAGTCGCATCATTTGCGTATTGGTCTGCCGGAATTTGAACCATAAATTGCCCTGGTTCGTAATATCTGCGAATCCATTGAAGATTGATGTAGTTGAAGTACTTGATAAGATTGAAATCTTTATCTAAAAATGCTAATTCCATCTATCCCTCCTACATGCCCAAGTAGCGCTTATTGAAGTACACATAGACATCCATGTTTGGGTCACCTGCTTGTGCGCTAAATGAGACTCTGTTATCTCCGACCGCTAAACCCATGTCTGTGAATGATGAAGTCTTATCGATATGATGAATCCAGTTCTCGCCATTTTTTGTAACACGATATGATTCACAATCAATAATTAAGACATCACCGCTTACAAAGTTCCCCATCACGCGTACGTATGCTTCATCCTTTTTGATGACTGGATCTACGCATCCGCCTCTGAATGTGATTCTGATAACAGGCTTAACTTCATCATCTCCATCAATACTGATTGTGACTGTTTTTGCAAAGTTAAACGATTCAGATGCAATCATGATTTTCTGCGTTTGGATGTACGGGAAAGCGAATCGTGGAGTTATGGATGCGATATTCTTACCGAAATTATCAACTGATTTCAGATGTGGGTCCTCACAATAAAACTTAACAGTCAACTTCATCGGCATATGGATATTCTGTGAAGGACAACTAAAACCTTCAATCACACCATCTATCCATCGCGTTTCATTCTGATAAGTTATGTAAAGTCTGTATCTCATCTTTGGTCTAAAAAACGAGATTGCATTCCGTCGTAGAACCGCATTTAATTTCGTTAAAACTGTCTTGGCTGTAATCTGTATTGACCTATCGTCAATGCGCATTCCAGTTAAAAGAGCGCCATCTTTGACAGCACTCTTTTCTGAATAAACGCTTATTTTCGGATAATCGATACCTTCTAGACCATCTGATAGGATGCGCCAAGCAGAGCCAGTCCCAAGCAGAAACTCTTTTCCGTCTTCGCGCACACATTTTACATTAACGATTCCACTCATTAGATACCACCTGCCAATCCAAATTGGAATGTATTCTCTGCTTTTCTCATGATTGCATCTGGTGAGGTCTGCGTGTCGTAGAAGTTGAACGTTGTGTTTCTGCTCATTCCGCCACTCATGTTCGCACTCATTGTTCCCCATGATGCAGAAACGTTAGCACCGATTTCATCTAGGTTCATAAGGTCTTCAGTTCCTTCCTCGAATCCAGCTACACACATTTCACCGATGTATTTAAACACGCGTGACGGTGAATGGATTCCTAATGTGCCTTTGATTCCGTCAATGAATCCACCAACTAGGCCACCTACCATATTTGCCAAACCGGACCACGCAGCGCTAATTCCACCGGCCAATCCATCAACTATGTTTCGGCCTATTTCTAGCATCTTGCCAGGAATCGAGCTAACTCCATTGATGATTGCGTTAGCTAGGTCTCCGGCCGCCTTTGTTCCTGTACTTACTAAATTGCTACCCCAACTAACTACAGAATTGATGATATTACTCAAGAATTCCGCTACTCTGCCAGGTAGACTTGATACGAAATTGACGACTCCATTTACAAAATCAGAGCCTGCTTTCGCTGCGCCACTAGCCATATTTGAAACCCATTGACCTACTGCAGAGATGATTGTAGATAGTAGAGAAGCAATCTTGCCAGGTAGACTTGATACGAAATTGACGACTCCATTTACAAAATCAGAGCCTGCTTTCGCTGCGCCACTAGCCATATTTGAAACCCATTGACCTACTGCAGAGATGATTGTAGATAGTAGAGAAGCAATCTTGCCAGGTAGACTTGATACGAAATTGACGACTCCATTTACAAAATCAGAGCCTGC
>CAUSYJ010000119.1:0-5370 GCA_963535845.1 uncultured Alloprevotella sp. | reverse complement strand
TCCTTGCTCTATTGGATGCTAGATGTACTATTCAATATAGATATCTCTTGGAAAGTATATGTTGATACCTCCTTTATTGCTGCTTTGCTATTGCCTGTGTTCCTTTTTCTCTTGCAACAGCCCTATGGAGAGAAAAAACACAATTATACGCTGCACTCCGTTCAGATTCTAAATATTTTTGCACGCTTTCTGTTGACTCCGCTCTTGCTGATCTACGCAATTGTGCTTTATGTTTATGCTGCTCGCATTCTTGCGATGTGGACTTTGCCCGTTGGCTGGGTTTCCGTTCCTGTTAGCATTTTGGTGATAGGTGTGATCTTACTTATCACATTGCTTTATCCAGCGCGGATGCAAGAAACTCCAAATAAGTTTGATAAGTTGTGTTGTCGATGGATGCCACTTCTTATCTTGCCTTTGCTTGTTTTGATGACAGTGGGAATAGCGAAGCGTCTAAACGATTACGGCATTACTTACATGCGCCTTTATCTCCTGCTTTTCAATCTTTGGTGTTATGGCATCTGTGCGTATCTCATCTTTACGCGCTCGCAGAAAATCAAGGTTATTTTGCTATCCTTCAGCATTCTTTTTGTGCTGTCCTCCGTAGGCCCTTGGAATTTTGTGAATGTTACACAGCGTGTACTGGCGAATCAGGTGAGAGGAATCATAGAGAATAGTGTGAAGAAACCGAAGTTACCAATGGATGATGAAACCTTTGATACCTATGTGAAAACGCTTCCTTATGAGCAACATAGTATGTTGGTGGATAAACTGAGCTATCTTCATTATAATATTGGTTCTTCAGCAACAAAAGAGTTTATCACGAAGGATGTTAAATTGTGGGATAAAGAAGTTGCCGATACATCAAGCGTTAATTATGTTTTTCAGGTAGAGGACGATGTTTTCACTATTCCTGCGGGAGTAGAACGTATAGCTGCATTTGATGTGTATAGTAGTGATATTGCTGATTCCGTTCGTACCACAGATATAATGGTTGTTTCTTCAGTAGTGGAAGAAGCAGGAAAGGAGCACGAGTACTTTGTGTCGTTCCGTCTTTCGGACATTAAGAAATGGTCGAAGTTACAAACCCCTGTTAAGCCTCTTATCGTTCCAACTCGGGATAAGAATGTAGATCTTTTGGTTACTAATATCTCTTTCTATTCTGGATCGAATAAATTAGACACTGAAGATAAGAACCTATCTGTGCATGGTTATTTACTCTTCTATAAACATAAAGACAAAAATGAATAAGCAACAACTCATTCGCCAGATTCGCGAGCGTCGTAGTTTCCTTTGCGTAGGTCTGGATACAGACCTTAAGAAAATGCCCGCGTGTGTCTTGAAAGGTGACAACCCTATTTTTACTTTCAACAAAGCTATAATTGATGCTACTGCTCCATACTGCGTGGCATACAAGCCAAACTTAGCTTTTTATGAATGCTTTGGCTTGGAAGGTTGGAAGGCTTTAGAAGATACGATCAAGTATATCAAGGCAGAATATCCCAACCATTTTGTCATTGCCGATGCTAAGCGCGGGGATATTGGTAACACGAGTGCGATGTATGCTCGTGGGATGTTTGAAGAGATGAATGTTGATGCCCTGACTGTAGCTCCTTATATGGGAGAAGATAGTGTTACACCATTTTTGCAATATCCCGACAAATGGGTCATACTTTTAGCGCTGACGAGCAATAAAGGTAGTCACGACTTCCAACTAACAGAGGATAACCATGGCGAACGCTTGTTTGAGAAAGTGCTCCGCGTTAGCCGGCAATGGGCAGATGCTGACCGTATGATGTATGTTGTTGGTGCTACTCAAGGTCGTCTCTTTGAAGACATTCGGCGTGTTGCGCCAAATAATTTCCTGCTTGTTCCAGGTGTAGGAGCTCAAGGTGGAAGTCTTGAAGAAGTATGCCAATACGGTATGACTTCCGAGTGTGGCCTCCTTGTCAATTCCTCTCGCGGTATCATCTATGCAAGTTCAGAAGAGGACTATGCCAAAGTAGCTGCCCAAAAAGCTCAGGAGCTCCAGCAACAAATGGATACTCTCTTAACAGCAAAAGGATTGTAAAATATCACACAGTAACACACTGTTGTGTTTTTCTTAATAATAGCCCTCGAACGATAGGAAATGCTTTCGAGGGCTATAAATATCAACCAACAACGTTAATATACTTGCTTCGTAGATAATAAAAGCTACAATCTGTGGAATGATTGTAGCCTTTATCTATTCTTCGTAGAATATTCCTTTGCTTTGACAAAATAAGATTCTATTTTACACAAACTTCTTCTGCATGGAAGCCACGGAGAAAATCTTCAGCATGCATGCGTTTCTTACCAGCAAGTTGGATTTCTAACAGGTTTAAGTAGCCATCTTCGAGGGCAACTTTCATAGATTTCTTTCCGTCCAAAACAACTGTACCAATAGGAGCTATGGGAGAGCAAAATTCTTTTTCAGTTTTGAAGATTTTCAGCATCTGTTCTTTGCCGTTAACCACAAGAGTGGTCCAAGCTGCAGGGTAGGGGGAGAGGCCGCGAATGAAATCATAGCTCCGTTTGACACCGCACGTCCAATCAATTTTACAGGTTTCTTTGAAAATTTTTGGAGCTGGGCGTAAAGGCTTTTCAGAGGCGAACTGATCTTGGGGAATGGGACGCACATTATCGGCTATGATATTGTTGACTGTTTCTAATACGAGATCGCCGCCTAGCATCATGAGCTTGTCGTGCACATCCTCTACATTATCTGTATCGAGAATGGGAACTTTCACTTGCTGGATGATATTCCCCGTATCAATTTCCTGCTGAAGGAAGAAGGTAGTGATGCCTGTTTCAGTGTCGCCGTTGATAACAGCCCAGTTTATAGGGGCTGCTCCGCGATATTGCGGAAGGAGTGAAGCATGGAGGTTGAACGTTCCTAAGCGTGGCATAGCCCATACTATTTCAGGTAACATTCTGAATGCTACTACAATTTGTAAGTCGGCTTTTAGTGAACGAAGCTCTTCTATAAAGTCAGGATCTTTCAGTTTTACAGGTTGGAGCAACCTTAATCCGTGTTCCACAGCATATTTCTTAACTGCAGACTGTGAGAGTTGATCCTGATGACGCCCCATAGGCTTGTCGGGCATAGTGATCACCCCCACAACATTATAGCCACCTTCCACAAGGCGACGTAGACTCTCCACAGCAAAATCGGGAGTGCCCATATATACGATTCTTAAATCTTCTTTTGTCATTGTTATTCTTGTGAGAAATCTTTGATTAGCTGTCGGTAAGAGCTATAAACATGAGTTTTCGATACGAAACCAGCAAACGTGTGATTAGCTCTGAGAACGGGAAGAACTTCCGCATCATTTTCTTGGAACTTATCCATAACGGCTTGCATTGTATCATCCACATTTAGAACGGCGGTAGGTTGTTGCATGAGTTGTTCCGCTGTGTAGAGGCGGTAGAGTTCGCTGCGGAAGATAAATTTGCGGATTTTGCGCAAGTTGATGATACCCAATAGTGTACCTTTTCGATCAGTCACGGCGAAATCTTCCCCGCCTGTAGTTGAAATGGTTTGTACCATTTGTCCTAGTCGAGTGTCAAGGGAAAACGTAGGACGTTCTTTCTCTATGACAGATTCTAGCGACATCAGAGTTAAGATACTTTGGTCTATATGATGCGTAAGCAAGTCGCCGCGACGGGCTAAACGAATAGCATAAATACTATGTTTCTCAAAAATGTTGATCGTGATGAAAGACACAGCACTCACGATAAGTAACGGAACAAACATATCGTAGCCACCCGTGAGTTCTGCAATGAGGAATACGCCTAGTAATGGAGCATGGAAAACACCACTCATCAAGCCTGCCATACCCAATAGGGCATAATTTGGGAATGGCGCATATATGCCAAATAGATGAAATTCATTCCAAATGCAGGAGAAGACAAAGCCCACTAAACACCCTAAGAAAAGGCTAGGAGCAAAAGTGCCACCGCAGCCTCCACCACCATTTGTAGCCGTGGTAGCAAAAACTTTTACGAGAATAATAAGTGATAGATACAGTAATAATAGCTCCGGATGGCCATAAAAGAGAGAGTTGTTCATCAGTCTGTCCAAGTCTGTTAGATTCTTGGCGTTGATGATATGGCTAATAGTTTCGTAGCCTTCACCATAAAGTAGCGGAAAGAAATAAATGAGAATGGCTAGGGTGATACCTCCAAGTGCTACCTTATAGTATAGATTCTTGATGCGACTAAACACTTGCTCGAAAGAACTCATGGCTCTAGTGAAGTAGAGTGATAGTAAGCCGCAAACGATACCAAGTAATATAGAGGTGGGGATACGCTCTACAACAAACGGAGCATTGAGATGAAAATTAAACATTGCTTCCGTACCTGTTAGTATATAGGTAACGCACGTAGCTGTCAAGGCAGAGATAAGCAGCGGAACAATGGAGGACATCGTCATGTCCAACATCAAAACTTCGAGCGTGAAAACTACGCCAGCAATAGGGGCTTTAAAGATTCCTGCAATGGCAGCCGAAGCACCACAACCTACTAGTATCATTAAAGTACGATGATCCAATTTGAATGTGTTTCCCAAGGTGGAGCCTATTGCTGCACCCGTCAGCACGATGGGCGACTCTGCTCCAACAGAACCACCAAAGCCAATGGTTATACTTGAAGCAATGACACTCGACCAACAGTTATGTTGCCTAATGTGTCCGCGTTGCCGACTGATAGCATAAAGAATCTTAGTGATGCCGTGCCCAATGTTGTCTTTGACGACATACTTAATAAAGAGTGCCGTTAGCAGGATGCCAATAATCGGATAGACAAGATAGAGCCACTGCGCTCGAGTAGTGTCGAATTGATAGGTGAGTAGAAATTCTATTTCACTGATAAGCCACTTGAGGAACTGTGCAGCCAGAGCTGCGCCTATGCCAGCAAGGAATGCTAGCAAGAGCAGAAATTGGCGTGCACTGAGGTGCTTCTCTCTCCAGATGTTAAAGCTTTTGAGGATAATTTCCATAAATGGCAACTCAAATGAGATTATCTGCGAATGACTTTCACCAGACCGCCTGCTCCTAATTTGATAATACTTGAGGCTGGCGGATTACTTTTCTCGCTACGGCGGCTGGTGCATACGTAATCAACTGCGTCTAAAATTTCATCAGAAATGTCACGAAATTTATGGGGAGAGGGTTCTCCGCTGATATTAGCAGAGGTGGAAACAATTGCCCGCTTCATGCGAAAACATAGCTGCTTACTAAAAGGCTCATTTGTAATGCGAATGCCTACGCTACCGTCTTCGGCTAACAAATTAGCTGCAAGATTGCGTGCTCCATCGTAAATAATCGTTGTGGGTTTTGTGCTGAGTTCTAT
>CAUSYJ010000118.1:0-5380 GCA_963535845.1 uncultured Alloprevotella sp. | reverse complement strand
ATGTGTATAAGAGACAGGCCATAGATAATATGATCTTTTTCATAATGTTCTATATTTTGTCAACTTCAACGTGATGTTTTAGAAATTGATATTTAAGCCAAGAGAGAAGCGGCGCACTGATGGGTAAACAGCAGGCCCCGCATTCATACTGCGTGAAGCAAAGCGCGCACCAGAATTGTCGCGTAGGTTGCTAGCAGGGAGCTCTGGGTCAACACCTGAATATTTCGTGATGGTGAAAAGATTTTCGGCAGAGAAATAGAGGCGTAGGCTTTCGATAGACCATTGTGGCAACTTCCAAGTGTAGCCAATATTCAAGCTGCGCAACTTCAAGAAGCTTGCATCTTCCAGATAGCGGGAAGAACGTTTGTTGGAATTGGTGTCGTTGTTGTAAGAAGCCAAGGGGTGTGTAGCGTTGTCGCCAGGTTTTGTCCACCGGCTCCAGCCCTTTTTGAGTCTCATCTGATTGCGGTCGGTATAAGCGCCATCAGAGTCGTATTCTTCACGAGAGTAGTTGTAGAGGTATCCGCCAACGGAGAATCCGAATACGATTTGTGCATCGAAGCCCTTCCAGCGAACGTTTGAACTGAAACCACCATAAAAGTCGGGATTTGCATCTTTGTTGAGCGTGACAGGATTGGCTTCGGCATAGTTGTGAGTGATGACGCGATTGCCGTTGTCATCTGTCTTATACCACATGGGGCGACCATTGTCTTTGTCCACGCCTGCCCATTCGCGCAGATAGTAAGTGTCGATACTAAGTCCTGGTTTTAGTAAGGTTGTTGCTGAACTAGGATTGTCGTTTAAGATGATTTGACTAGCTCCGCTATATAGCTTCTTGATTTCATTTTTGTTTGTACCAAAATTAGCATTGAAGCCCCAATAGAGATCATAGCGGTTGATGATGTCCCAGCCCAAAGAGAACTCGAAACCATTATTGGTCATTTCGCCGATATTGTTCCAAATGCTTGTGACACCCACAACGCCGCTGATGGGAACTTGATAGAGCAAGTTGTTCGTCTTTTTGTGATAATAGTCGAAAGTTAGACGGAGACATTTGAGGATGTTCAAATCAAGTCCGATACCCGTGGTGAATGTCTTTTCCCATGTCAGATTTGGATTGCCAATTTGCGAGAGGAGCGCACCAGGTGTACCGTTGTAGCTAGAGCCAATGTTATAGAGGCTGTACTGCGGGAAGAGCGTATGCGGGCGCTGTCCAACAGAACCGTACGCAGCACGTAGCTTCATATAGTCGACCCATGTCGGCGTAAACCATTTTTCTTGTGAGATAACCCAACCTGCACTGATGCTGTAGAAGTTACCATATTTCTTGTTTGCTCCAAAATTGCTAGCGCCATCTCGGCGTAGACTCAATTGAGCCATATATTTATTGTTATACTGTGCATTAGCGTTGAGAAAATAGCTCTGTACAGCCCATTCGTAATCGTTTCCTCCCACAGCTTCAGGAGTTGTGGTGACATCAAGTTCGGAGTAACCTTTCATAATGCCTGTTCCTGAAGAACTTGAAGGTGAGAATTTGCCATCGTTGAATTCATAACCTAACAATGCATTGATACCCCAAAGTCCGAAACTCTTGTCGAAGCGTAGGAGTTGGTTAGTGTATCGACGTTCACCGACAGAAGAGCTTTCGCTTACACGTCCTATATCTTCTGCACCAGAGGTGCGCGGATCGGTGTAAGATTTATCCTTTTCTGTGAACCAACGATAGCTATTAACACTTGAAAATGTCAACCAATCTGTGAGGCGAATGTCGAAGTCGAAATTGCCATTAAAGCGATACTCGTTGCTCTTCGACCAATTGTATTGCAATTCGTAAAGATAGTTTGTGGAATTGCTATTGACCCAAGTGTCGGAATAATTCTTAACAGGTTTTCCTTTTTCATCATACGGATTATCCCAAGGCAGCATAGAGTACATAGATGTAACATCGCGTTGGCGATCCTCAATGTTTGTCTTGCTTCCGTCAAAAGAAGGCCTGATAGTCAGCCACTTGTAGGGGTGGAACTCCAATTTATAGCGGAGATTGAAGCGCGTATAGTCGTAACCTTTCACTGCTCCATTTTCTTTATAAGTGGCGATGCTGAAGAAATTGCGCATCTTTTCTGTACCACCGCTCAAGGTGAGACCATACTCTTGGGTAGAACCTATGTGTGTCGCTTCTTTCCACCAGTCGAAATTGCTGTTGCGCAAATCTTTATTCCAGCGTGGGAAAGCAATTTCAGAAGCATTACTGAAAGAAGAATAGTAGTCATATAGTTCCTGCCCGTTCATCATGTGAACGTGTCCATTGTTGAGTACAGAGATGCCCGTCTTAGCTGTGACACCTATTTTTATATTGCCTACAGCTGCGTGTTTCGTTGTAACAACAATTACGCCGTTTGCGCCTTGGCTACCATAGATTGCCGTTGAGGCTGCATCTTTCAGAATAGTGAAGCTCTGTATATCGTCAGGGTTGATGTCACCTGGGTCAGAACCCACAATAACACCATCAATCACCCAAAGAGGGTCGGTGCTACCATTGATAGTCGATTTACCGCGAATGATGATAGACCCCATAGATCCCGGTTGTCCGGAACCAGGAACAACGTCTACACCGGGTACTTTGCCCACGAGCATATTGCCCACATTTGGTGTGGTTGTAGTGCTAGTCAAGTCGGCACCTTTCACAGTTTGCATAGAACCAGTCATACTGTTACGACGTTGTACTCCATATCCCACAACGACAGCTTCGTTAAGGTTGTTATCCTTGATGCGGAGTTGTACCGTCATGCCATTAACAGCTTTCATTGTAGCTGTTTCATAACCGATAAAACTGAAACGAAGGTTGACACCAGTTGTAGCATCAATGGAGAAATGTCCTTTAGCATCAGTGACGGCACGCGCAGTGCGTCCTGTTACACTAACAGCAACACCTGGCAACGCTTCCCCAGTTTCAGCATCAACAACAACGCCAGAAATTTTCTCGTTTGTTACTTCAATACTGCGTACTGTGGCAGCATGGAGCGATAGAGGACAAGCAGATGCACCAATGAAAGCAGAAAGGACTAGGCCTCCTCGAAACAAGTGCCTCAGAAATGAATTTTCCATACGAGTTAAGATTTAGTGATGAGAATTAAGAAAGAACATGTGTTTTGCAGTTTCGAGGTATGTTCTCCTTAGATAAAGAGTTTTACACTCAAAGCTGTGTATCCACGGTATAATCATTAAAATAATGATATTTGCAAAGAAACGGATTAAAAATTGTTTTTGCAACTTTTAAGTAAAAAAGTTAGGAAAGAGGAAAATTCTGTTAAGAAAAATGCAGAAGATAGAGTGATAGCAGTATCGGAAAGTTTACTAATTTGCCTATCTGCCCGAAACTCAGTATCTTTGCTGCAATCGATAAATACGCTGAGTTATGAAATATGCTAACTATATTCGTCGAATAGATATTCCGAGTCTTTGGTCTGGGCACAAACACATTCTTTGGGAACTAAACCCCGATGTTAATATCTTAAGTGGACGCAACGGAGAAGGGAAGAGTACAATTCTGAATCGTTTGATTCAGCATTTGCGCGAACTTCCTGTTTCTGGTGAACTCTCTCCAGCTGATACCTCAACGGGATTGACAATGGAGTTTGCACCTTCCGATGCAACGGGTATCCGGTATGATATTATCCGGAGCTTCGATCGTCAGTTGGTTAAAAGCGACCATTTGGAACAACTCACGGATGTTCATGTGGCAACAGAGCTCGACTGGCAGCTCTATTTGCTTCAGCGGCGCTACCTCGACTATCAAGTGAATGTGGGAAACCGCATGATTGAACTTCTCACCAGTGGCGACCCCGAAGCGCGGCAGAAAGCTACGGATGCAGCAAGTATCAAAACGCGCTTTCTCGACATCGTTGATGATCTCTTCTCTGAAACGGGGAAGAAAATAGACCGAAAAAGCAACGAACTTCAGTTCTCCCAGTATGGAGAGGTGCTGCAACCTTATGTTCTTTCAAGCGGTGAGAAACAAGTTCTTGTTATTCTTCTGACGGCTTTGACAGAGGATCAGCAGCCTTACGTTCTTTTCATGGATGAGCCAGAAGCCAGTTTGCACTTTGAATGGCAGAAACGACTCGTTGGGCTTATTCGCGAACTCAACCCCAATGCGCAAATCGTTCTCACTACTCATTCTCCCGCTGTCATTATGGATGGTTGGCAAGATGCCGTGACAGAGGTCAGTGATATTACGCTTGACTAATTCTCTCTTACTATGGCTCGGAGATTATCCCAAAATTTGAATTCAGCTTATATAGAAGCGATGAATCGCTTGCAGTCGAAGCAAGAAAGGAAGAAGATTGTTGTTTATGTGGAAAGCTATGACGATGTCTTCTTTTGGAGTACGCTGCTGCGCCCTTTGGAAACGGAGCGTTACTATTTTGAAGTGATGCTCCCTTCGCGCACTAAGCTGAGCAAGGGTAAGAAGGAAGTTCTCGCCAATGAGTTGGGACCACAATTAGGTGCATATATGATTGCTTGCGTGGATGCAGATTATGACTATCTCATGCAGGGAACTACGCTCGTGTCGAAGGAGGTTTGCGAAAATCCTTATGTGTTCCATACCTATGTATATGCCATTGAGAATTTTCAGTGCTATGCTCCCGCGCTCCATAATGTCTGCGTCATGGCAACGCTCAACGATCGGCGACTCTTCGACTTCGAAACATTCCTACAACTCTACTCCGAAATCATCTGGCCGCTCTTTGCTTGGAACATCTGGTGTTATCGCTATGGCGGTTATAAAGAATTTTCGATGCTCGACTTTTATCATATCATCGAAATTTATCAACTCGACTATTATCATCCCGAGCGTACGTTGGAAACTCTGCGCCACCGCGTCAATCAGAAGATTGCACGTTTGCAAAAACGCTTCCCCGAAGGGCGGCAGACTTACAAACCGCTCTGTGCCGAGCTTTTGCGGTTGGGAATGACCCCACAAACCACCTATCTCTATATGCGCGGCCACGATCTCTTCAAGGGGCTGGTGGCTCCCATGCTTAATGGCGTGTGCGAAGTGTTGCGGCGCGAGAAAGAAAATGAGATACGCCGCCTTGCAGTGCATAACGTTCAAGCACAGAACGAACTTGCTTCCTATCAGCACAGCATTGGTCTTGTGGAAGAAATGCTCCGCAAACACACAACCTATACAGATTGTCCAGAGTATCAGCGCGTGCAGGAGGATATAAAGGGACTTTTGAATCAGTTCGAGCATACTGAAAAATCTGAATAAGTGCTGGAATTTCATCCCTCTTTGTTTCTTATTTTTATATCTTATATTTTCACAAAAACTTTTTTACATGAATTTTAACCGACTATCTCGAATTGTCCGCCAGGC
>CAUSYJ010000117.1:0-5508 GCA_963535845.1 uncultured Alloprevotella sp. | reverse complement strand
ATCCTTTTGGGAGACGTTGAGTAAAGAATAAGTTTAGGACTAAAGCCGCAGGAATGTACAGCCCCTTTAGTTTCTGAAGGATAGGTAGCCCCTCTCTGTTGCTGCAATCTATCTTTTCTTACATTTGGGACAAATCCCCTTCATCATATAGTTGACACTTTTGGTGAGAAACCCTTCCGGCGTTGTTACAAGCGGAATGGGCGTTTCTTCCAAACAATAGGTTTGATGACATTCTTCACAGTAGAAATGAACGTGCATATCATCATCTCGTCCTGATTTATCGGAATGGCCATGACAAAGTTCATATTTCACGCCGTCGCTACCATCTTCGAGCACATGGACCAAATGCTGTTGGCGGAATACCGTCAGAGTTCGAAAGATGCCAGATTTGTCGATGGAGGGAATCTTCTGAACCAAATCTGAGAGCGAGAGCGGGTGGGACGCCTCGGATAGTGCTCTGGCTATGATAAGGCGATTGGCCGTTGGGCGTATTTCGTGCTGAGCGAAGAGTTCTTCTATGTCTGTGTACATGATTCTACGGCTTTGACTACAAAGGCAAACTTTTTTACTTGCAAAGCAAAAGTAAGAAAAAAAACTATCAGACCATTTATTGCATCCTAGCAAACTGAAAGAATGACTACTGAGCGGAAAATCATCCATGTTGATATGGACTGCTTTTTTGCAGCCGTTGAGCAGCGCGACAATCCAGAGTTGCGTGGCAAACCTGTGGCTGTTGGCAACGATGAAGAGCGCAGCGTTGTCACTACTGCTAGCTACGAGGCGCGTAAATTTGGTGTGCATTCTGCCCAATCCGTTCAAGTGGCCAAACGCTTATGCCCATCGCTCATTATCGTTCCGTGCCATTTTGAGAAGTATCGAGCTGTGAATCGTCAGATAAGTGAGATTTTCCATGATTATACGGATCAAGTAGAGTTTTTGAGTGTTGATGAGGCTTTCCTGGATGTGACGGAAAACAAAAAAGGGGTAGAACTCGCGGTGGATATTGCGCGCGAAATAAAGAACCGTATCCAAGAAGAGCTCCAACTGACGGCTTCTGCAGGTGTGAGCTATTGTAAATTGCTGGCAAAGATAGCCTCGGATTATCGCAAGCCCGACGGACTTTGCACCATTCATCCCGATAAGGCGCTCCGCTTTATTGCTCATTTGCCTGTTACAAAACTATGGGGCGTAGGGCCTAAAACGGCAGAACGCCTTCATCAGATGGGAATATATACAGGGGAACAACTTCGAGAATATTCTTTACATAGTCTAACACAAGCCTTTGGGAAGATGGGGCAAGTGTTCTATAATTTTGCACGCGGTATTGATGAACGGCCCGTGGTGACAACGCGTGAAGCCAAGTCAGTGGGATGTGAACATACCTTTGAAAAAGATTTACAGACGCAGGCGTCTGTTATTGTTGAATTATACCATGTCACGCTAAAACTTGTGGAGCGCATCAAGAAGCATAAGTTTGAAGGTAGAACTTTGACATTGAAAGTGAAATATGCGGACTTTACGCAAATCACTCGCAGTTTGACACAACAAGAACTCTTGCGTACAAAGAAGCAAATTCTTCCTTTGGCAAAGCAACTATTGGCCAAAACTGACACTTCCCGTCCTATACGCTTGCTTGGCCTTTCCGTGTCGTCACCGAAGGAAGAAGACGTAAAAAAGCCCGAATGGATTCAGTTGGAGTTTGATTTTGGTGATGAAAGCACTTGGTTGGGGGGGAGGCTAAATGATGATTTTTGAAACTTGTTTGCAAGAAATTTCATGTTTTTCTCTCTGCGGAGATAACTTGTTGTATATCAAGTAGTAAATATCCTTATTGCGTTTGAAAATACAATAAGGCTGTCAGCTGACAGAATAAGGCTATCAACTGACGCGCTTATTGTATTTTTGGCGATGATAAGAAGAGTGAAAATGATGAAGAGATGCGCTCTCTTCTGTATCTTGTTTTTTCTGTTATTGCGTTGTCATATCACCGCGCTTGATACTTAAAGTGTTGAAAGAGTTTGTATTATGGTTGTGACAACAGTGTGACAATAACCGATAGCGCAAAAGTTTGTTGTCACGCATGAAAGTGTTTCTAAAAATCCGCAACACCTATTGTTGGGCGTTGCGGATAGAGAGTTGAGAGTTATGGAGAATTTTTGTAAAAGGTCAAAAACGGGAGAAGGAAAACTGTGAGAAACTGATGATAGTTTCAGCGATTATTTGCACTTTCTCCATGAATTTTTTTGCCTCCTATTCATTTTTTTGTCTTCTCAAGAACTTGTGTAAGAATTTCGGGTAGTTCCCAATCACATTCTTTCATTTCTTCCAGTCGTTTTTTGCCTGCTGCCGATAGTGAGAAGTACATTTCGCGTTTGTCTGTCTTTCCCATAACACGCGAGATAAGTTTTTTCTTTTCAACAGCGCAGATAATCTTTGAAGTGTTGGAACACGTCAATCCTAAGGCTTCAGCAATTTCGCCCGATGTCAAACTTTTATTCTCGGACAGTAGGCAAAGGAGCATTCCTTCGTTGATATTTATACCATGAAGCTTTTGCATTTCTTGTTCTAAAGCTGTGATAGCACGATAGATACTGCGCAAGTGGCAAATACATTTTTTGTCCATGTCTGTTCTTTAAATAAAGAGATTAACATTTGCTTCTTCGGCACGTTGCATATAGGTGGCAACGCCGCCTATGCTTACTCCATCGATGAATTCTTCTTTGTCTATTCCCATCATGTCCATTGACATCTGGCACGCAATAAATTCTACGCCGTTGGCGAGTGCTTGATCGCGTAACTCTTCAAGCGAGTTGATGTTTTTCTTGCGCATAATGTGACGAATGAGCCGATCGCCAATGCTCAGCATGCTCATCTGAGAGAGGTGTAGGCTTCTGGAGCTCTTGGGGAGCATCCACGAAAACATTTTACCGAAGAAATCTTTTTTCACCTTTGGTTTCTTTTCGCGTTTGAGAACGTTGAGCCCCCAGAAGGTAAAGAAAATAGAAACTTTATGTCCTGTGGCAGCTGCCCCGTTTGCTAAAACAAAGGTGGCAAGAGCTTTGTCGAGGTCGTCGCTGAACATGATCAGCGTTTTGTTTTTGCTATTGCTGGCAGTGTGAGATGTGCATTTTATTGGAGCGTTCTTTTCTATGACTACAGTGTGATAACCTTTTTGGATTGTACTTGTGATGAAGTTGTTTCCAGTTGTTTGACACCACGCCTCGGCATCACGCGAAAATCCAGCGTCTGTAGCTACAATCTCGATGCGTTCGCCAACCTGCGCTTGGTCCATAGCATTTTTTAACTTCATGATAGGGCCAGGGCATTGCAGTCCGCACGCATCTATTTTTAGAGTAGATATGCAGAGCTTTGTAGTATTTATTTCTGGCTGCTTCTTCGGAGTCAGAGCAATAGAAATAGGTGCAGTGGCAAGGGAGTAAATCTGATACCCGCCTGAGAGGTTTCTCACCTTCTCAAAACCATGCCCTTGAAGGATTTGCAGTGCTAAATAACCGCGTAAACCAACAGCGCAGAACACTACGATTTCTTTGTCCCTTGGTAGTTCGTTGATACGCTCGCGCAGGTCGTTCAATGGGATATTTACTGCCCCTTGAATTGTGCCCAATCTGTATTCACCAGGAGTTCTGACATCAAGAAGGAAGGTCTTATTGAGATCGAGACGGTCTATCTCTCTCCAATAAATGACAGGCATTGCACCACTTATGATATTATGAGCCACATAACCAGCAATGGCTATTGGATCTTTTGCTGAAGAGAAAGGTGGTGCATAAGCCTGCTCCACGCGCATGAGGTCTTCCACAGTGCCCCCATTCTTGATGATAAGTGCAATTTGATCAATGCGTTTGTCCACTCCATCATGTCCCACGCATTGTGCACCAAATAATCGTCCAGTCTTGGGGTCGAACGTCAGTTTGGTAGTTAGACGGAAAGAGCCAGGGTAGTAGCCAGCGTGCGCCGCCGAAATAGTTGTGGAGCTAGCATAAGCAATTCCTGCTTGTTTCAAACGCTTTGCGGGCAGTCCTGTTGTAGCCACCGTGAGATCGAAAACCTTTGCAATGGCAGTTCCTATGGAGCCTTCGTATTTTTCTACTTTGCCTCTGACCATATTGTCTGCCACAATGCGCGCTTGCCTATTGGCAGGACCTGCCAGATAGTTGAGCCAGTTTTCTCCTGTAATGGGGTGGGGGAATTCGATTGCATCTCCCACAGCAAAGATGTCGGGGATGGATGTTTCTAAATATTCGTCCACTTGAATGCCACGTCCCACGCGGATGCCGGCTTCGGCAGCGAGATGTGTGGAAGGGCGAACTCCGATGGAGAGCAGTACGAGGTCGGCATCTATGTTTTCTCCGTTTGCGAGACAAACACGGATACGATTGTCGATTTGCTCAAAGTGGTCTACGCCTTTTTCAAGATAGAGAGCAACGCCCTTATCCGTCAGATGGCGATGAACGTATGATGCAATGGAGAAATCAACTGGCGCCATGACTTGATTGGCCATTTCAACAATGGAAACCTTTGCACCTGCTTCTTGGAGGTTTTCAGCCATTTCCAACCCTATGAAACCTCCGCCTACGACAACTGCTTTCTTCACTTCGTGCTCCTGAAGGTAGCTTTTGATGCGATCCGTGTCTTCCACATTTCGGAGAGTGAAGATTCCTTTAAGGTCAATACCTTTTAGAGGTGGGCGCACAGGGGTGGCACCAGGTGAGAGCAAAAGACGGTCATAGCTTTCTTCATAGCAAGATCCATCGACCTTGCGCACTGTTACCGTTTTCTTTTCGGGATGGATAGTGATGGCCTCGCTGCAAATGCGTACGTCCACGTTGAATTGTCGTCCGAAAGCTTCGGGAGTTTGAACGAAAAGTTTTTCACGTTGAGCTATTACGCCACCTATATAATAAGGAAGGCCACAATTTGCATACGAAATATGTGGCCCCTTTTCTAAAAGGATAATCTCTGCCTGTTCGTCAATGCGGCGGATGCGGGCTGCAGCAGTTGCTCCGCCCGCTACGCCGCCAATGATAAGATGTTTCATTTATTTTATATGTTTTGCAACAAACTTATTTAAGCAGAATGTCGTTAATCGCGCGTTCAAAGTCGCTCTGTCGCATTGCGCCAGTTGCCATTTGCGGTTTCTCATTCATCGGAATGAACAAGATGGAGGGGATGGACTGGATGCCAAAGATTGCAGCAAGTTCTTGCTCTTGATCAACGTCTACTTTGAAAACATTGATACGTCCTTCGTACTCTTCCGCAATCTTTTCGAGCACAGGAGCAGTAGCTTTGCAAGGGCCGCACCATGTGGCGTAGAAATCTATAATAGCTGGTTTGTCGCCAAGATATTTCCATTCTTGCGGGTTCGTATCGAAGTCCATGATTTGCTTCTTGAAGTCGAGAGTTGTTAAGTTTTGTACACTCATAGTTCTTTTCTTTTAGTGAATAATTTAGTTCTAAATTTTATTTTCCATCGGAAACTTGTGCAAA
>CAUSYJ010000116.1:0-5585 GCA_963535845.1 uncultured Alloprevotella sp. | reverse complement strand
CTATTATAAATTACTTCCGCAAAGTTAAGACCTTTTTTATAGACGAAATGAGGAATCGGACTTTTTGACCAATTAAAACATAAAAAGAAAAAAAACTGCTGCTCAGAAAATAGAACTTGGTGAGCAGCAGTTTTGAGAAAATATATTTTTTTAAAAGCTTCTTCTTATTTCAGAAGGGCTACAGCTTCTTTGATACGCTTCAATGCTTCAATGATATTCTCATCACTAGTGGCATAACTCATACGGAAGCATTCGGGACTACCAAAAGCATCGCCACCAACAGTGGCTACGTGTGCCTTTTCAAGAAGGTAGAGCGCAAAGTCGGTAGAGTTATTGATGACACAATCTCCATCGCGTTTGCCAAAATAGTAGCTACATTTCGGGAAAAGATAGAAAGCTCCTTCTGGGACATTCACTTCAAACCCCGGAATCTCTTTGGCTAATCTTACGATAAGATCGCGGCGGCGTTCAAAGGCCTTGCGCATTTCTTCAACACAATCCTGTGGGCCAGAAAAAGCTACTGCTGCTGCTTTTTGGCTCACACTGCATGGGCCGCTGGTGTATTGTCCTTGAAGCTTAGAGCAAGCCTTCGCTATTTCTGGGGCTGCTGCTAAGAAACCGATGCGCCACCCAGTCATTGCATAAGCCTTACTCACACCATTGATAACAATGCAACGATCTTTCATTCCTTCACATTTTGCTAAAGAGCCGTGGAGTCCACAGTAGTTGATGTGCTCATAAATTTCATCAGCAATGACAAAAATGCGAGGATATCGACGAAGCACAGTTGCTAAAGCTTCCATTTCCTTTTGGCTATAGACTGACCCCGTAGGGTTGCACGGTGAGCAGAGGATGATAGCTTTGGTCTGTGGCGTAATGGTAGCTTCAAGTTGGTCGGGAGTGATCTTGAAGTCTTGTTCAATAGTAGCGCCAACAAAGGTGGGTGTGCCCCCCGCCATTAGTACCATTTGCGGATAGCTTACCCAATAGGGTGCAGGAATGATAACTTCATCGCCAGGATTGACAAGGGCCATAATAGCATTACAAACAGCTTGTTTAGCACCATTGCCCACAACTATCTGAGCTGGCTCGTAATCCAGTCCATTTTCATTTTTGAGTTTGTCACAAATAGCTTTACGCAGATCAGGATAGCCAGGCACGGGAGAGTATTTCGTCCAGTTGTCATCAATAGCCTGCTTTGCTGCATCTTTGATGTGTTGCGGCGTAGGGAAGTCGGGCTCACCCACGGACATATTAATGATGTCAATACCTTGTGCTTTAAGTTCAGCACTTTTTTGCGACATAGCCAGTGTTGCACTAGGCTGCAGTCGGTTCACGCAATCTGATAGTACGCTCATTATATTAGGATTAGATATGATAGTCTGTTTTTTCAACTTTCTTTAATTGTCCTTGAAGAGGCGGAGCAGATAAAGGAATATGTTGATAAAGTCAAGATAGAGTTCCAAGCTTCCTATAAGTGCTAGCTTCATAGTGTTCTCATTTTCCTCATCGCCCATTTCTTGTAGCATGATTTTGATACGCTGTGAATCCCAAGCTGTGATCCCGCAGAAGATGAGCACACCTGCGATTGAAACAACCCAGTCGAAAGTGTTGTTTGCTACAAAAAGGTTGACAATGCCAGCAATGATAAGTCCGATGAGTGCCATATAGAACAAACGGCCCATGACACTCAAGTCTTTCTTAGTGATATAGCCCAGAAGTGCCATACCACCAAACGTTCCAGCGGTGATAAAGAACGTTGTTGCGATAGTGTTGAATTCATAGGCTAAGAAGATAAAACTCATCGTAACGCCATTGAGTATGGAGTAGAGAGCAAAAGTGACACCTGCTGTGGCGAACGACATCTTCCAAATCCGCGTGGAGAGAAAGATAACGAGTAAGAGCTCGAGTCCGATAGTACCAAAGAACCAACCTTGTGAAATCTGATAAATTGCGCCAGATTGTGCTACCCAAGCAGCAGTTAATCCTGTTATAGCAAGAGCTAGTGTCATCCAAAGATACACTTTGCGTATAAGAGCGCCGAAGGCAACTTTCGTTTCTGTTACCTCTCCAAAATTGTTATACATATTGTCCATAATCGTTCTTTTCTAATCTACTGAATTATGTTTGCTTATTTTTCGAAATGTAACTTGTGCCCCATACGATCTTTCTTCGTGCGGAGGTAGCGTTCGTTATATTTGTTAGGCTGAATCTCAATGGGGACATTTTCAACGATTTCTAATCCATAAGCTTCCAAGCCTACGCGCTTCACGGGATTATTCGTCATAAGTCGCATCTTGTGCGCACCAATGAGATGTAAAATTTGTGCGCCTACACCGTAGTCTCGCTCATCAGGGTCATAACCTAAATGAATGTTAGCATCTACTGTGTCATAGCCTTCTTCTTGCAGCTTGTATGCAGCAATTTTTGCCATTAGTCCGATGCCGCGTCCCTCTTGATTGAGGTAGAGAATGACTCCTTTGCCTTCTTCCTCCACTATGCGCATGGCGCGGTGAAGTTGTTCGCCGCAATCGCAGCGTTCAGAGCCGAAAATATCTCCAGTGGCGCAAGATGAGTGGACACGTACCAAAACGGGCTCGTCTTTTTCCCATTTTCCTTTGATAAGTGCTACATGTTCTTTTCCGTTACTTTTTTGACGGAAAGGAATGAGGCGAAAGTCGCCGTATTCGGTGGGCATTTTAACTTCTTCACCTTGTTCGACGAGGCATTCCGTCTTTAAGCGGTAGGAAATAAGATCTTTTATAGTTATAACCTTTAAGCCTTCTTTCTGAGCAAACTCTTGTAGTTGTGGCATTCGAGCCATCGTTCCGTCTTCATTGAGAATCTCTATAAGACAGGCTGCAGGCTGCAACCCAGATAAGCGTGCTAAATCAACAGCGGCTTCGGTATGTCCAGCGCGCGCTAATACGCCTCGGTCTTGTGCATACAAAGGATTGATATGTCCAGGGCGGCCGAAGGTTTCGGGGCTACTCTTGGGATCAGCTAAAGCGCGAATGGTGGCTGCTCGGTCATGAGCACTTACGCCAGTCGTACAACCTTCAAGTTTGTCGATCGTAATAGTAAAAGGAGTGCCTAGCATACTGGTATTGTCACTCACCTGCCGATCGAGTTTTAGTTGGTTGCAGCGTTCAATAGTGATAGGAGTACATAGTACTCCGCGTCCATAGCGGAGCATATAGTTGACAGATTCTGGAGTGGCGAATTCGGCCGCCATGATGAGATCACCCTCATTCTCGCGATCTTCATCATCAACTACGATGACGAACTTTCCGGCGCGGAAATCTTCCAGCGCTTCTTCAATGGTTGCCAATTTGAAATTTTTATCCATAAGGAGAAATCTATTTAATGTTGGCTCATCTCTAGTACGAGCAACGTTTCTATTCGTTATTAGGTGTTATTGTATCTAGTGGTGAACATTCTTGCTGCTTCATTTCTTCTCTCACATATTGCTCCAGTAGGCTTAATGCTTCATCAATGCGTTTTAAGTCTTTGTTGAGACGAAAGCGGAAACGCCAAATGCGTAGCCACAGAAGGAACCCCATGGGGAAGATAATACCACAAAGAATATTCAACTTTCGATTTACGAAAGGTGAAGTATGAGCGTGAATATAAATAACGGGTAATGTATTGAGAATGCTTAAGATACGAGAACTTCGAGTATTTGAAAGCTCTTCGACAATGGCTTCTAATTCATTACTAATGCGTTCGGCATGTCTATCTATCTGTGGACGGAAAAAGGCTCGAATATAATTAGGAGCCATTTGTAGATGCTTCAGCTCTTTGTAGTTACGGCAGTATTCGCGCAGTTTAGGAATTTCTGTAGATAATCGTGCATGATCTGGCGTGTCAATAATAACTTCCTTGCGGAAGAGATGACGAGGAGTACGCCAACCGAAGAAGCGCATTAATATGTTTTGATAGGTTTCCCAATTAAACACAACGCTATCGTTGTTCGATTTGTATGTTAAGTATACTCCGAGAGGTGCTAAGATAGCAGAACTAATCCACATGCCATAGGTCATATTAAGCGAACCATCACGCGCCATTTTCATACTTGAAGTGTCAATAATGTAGTAGAAAATGAAGATGATCACGCTGATCACAGTGGGTAGACCTAAGCCACCTTTGCGTATGATTGCCCCTAGAGGGGCACCGACAAAGAAGAAAAATAAGCAAGCTAGGGATAATGTAAATTTACGATGCCATTCAATCCAGTGGGTGCGGATAAAATGGTCTCCATCGTTGGTCACCGCGCTTCGCCATTCTAAGTCGGCCGCAAAAGCTGCGGCGTTAGCTTGGGCCATTTGACGCGCCGATTGCAATCGCTCTGGTGAGGTATGAGCTAGAAGAGAATCGAAGTTGAGCCCGCGTGATGCCAGCGCAACCTTGAGCAGTTTGTTTTGTGCAACATTGAGTTTAGGATGTCTATAATAATGAGATTCTGCTTCCGCATAGTATGATTTTCCCACACTGTCTAATTGTGTTTCCATCGAGTCGATGTCGTTGCGAAGACGTGTGAGATTCTTTGCAGAGGCCATTCCGCGCAACTGCTCCTCATCCATTTTTTCAAAATTACTATCAAAATCAATGATAAACTTTTTGTATTTAAATGTCTCGCGATCGTAGGGTGTGCCGTTAGGCGAACTAAGAACACTCATATTGCTCTGAAGGTTCTCGAATTGCTCACCATTCCAAATATCTAATATGAGGTGCATACGATCTGCCGTAACTTCCATTCGTCCAGAATCGGCTACAACAATTTGTGCCTTATCAAAACCTTCATCAGTCTTATAGACCATCAAGTTGTAGAGCATTCCTGTTGATATTTCTTTATGCTCTACGAATAAATTTAGGTTAGGTATTCCATTATAGAAGACTCCCTCGGGGATTTCCAGTGCTGGAGAAGTTTGTTTCATGCTCAGTAGCAAAGTGCGGAGTTTGAGCTGCGCTTCTGGAGCTGTTTTGTTTTGGAAATAGAAAGAAGTTCCTGTTAGAAAGACCACTAAAACTAGTATAGGTCGCATGATGCGTAGCAGGGAAACACCTGCAGCTTTCATCGCAAGCAGTTCCAACTGTTCGCCCATATTACCGAAGGAAATGAGCGACGCCAACAAAATGGAAAGAGGGAGAGAGGTTGGTACCAAGGATAATCCCATGTACCAAAAGAATTCGGCAAGAATGTCAACGGTGAGTCCCTTTCCGATAAGCTCGTCCACATAGCGCCATGTGAACTGCATCATAAAAACAAAAAGAGTGATAAAGAAGGAACCGAAGAAAACCCAAAGGAATTTCTTCAGTATGAACATATCGAGCTTCTTTAATATAGTCATCGTAAATTCTTTGTATGAGCAAAAGTAGCATATTTTTCCCATGTGTGCTCATCTTTATATTAAATAAAACTGAGAGCTGGGGTGTTTAGAACTTTTTTTTGTTTTTTTTCAAGAAACATTTGGTAGTGTCATAAGTATGCACTACTTTTGCACTCGCAAATCAGCAATACCTGGCGCGGTAGCTCAGCTGGTTAGAGCGCATGATTCATAATCATGAGGTCCCCAGTTCAATCC
>CAUSYJ010000115.1:0-5626 GCA_963535845.1 uncultured Alloprevotella sp. | reverse complement strand
CAGCAAACACTCTCAGCCTTCTCTCATCTCAAACGCCACAAGAAGACCTCAAACAAGAATCATAAGCACTTGTTTTACAATATAGTAGGAAAGAGCAAAAATACAATAAGGCTGTCAGCTGATAGCCTTATTGCGTCAGCTGACATCCTTATTGTATCAGCTGACACAATAAGGATATTTTTAGCCCGCTTTAAGAGCTTCTAAAACCACCCTAAAATAGGCGTTTATCTCTCCCGTTTTCCAACGCGCATCCTCATTGCATCTTAAAGGAAGAGGAACTAAAAAACTTTGCTTTCGTTTGGGAAAATCGGCAATAAATATCTAACTTCGCCACAAATATAATAAAACACCATTTCGACTATGGATAGAAGCGATAGCATTGTTATCATACCCACATACAATGAGAAAGAAAACATTGAAAAGATAATCCGAGCCGTTCTTGGCCTCGGCCCACACGCGTTTAACATCCTCGTCATCGACGATGGTTCGCCCGATGGCACTGCCGCCATTGTGAAACGCCTCATGGAAGACGAGTTCAAGAACCGTCTCTTTATCATAGAGCGCCGTGGCAAACTCGGACTGGGAACTGCCTATATTGCAGGCTTCAAATGGGCTATCGAACAGAAGTACGACTATATTTTTGAGATGGATGCCGACTTCAGCCATGACCCGAAGGACCTGCCGCGGCTCTACGAAGCTTGCGCAACGGATGGTGCAGATGTAGCCATAGGTTCGCGCTATGTGAGTGGTGTCAATGTTGTCAACTGGCCGATGGGACGCGTGCTCATGAGCTACTACGCTTCTAAATATGTACGTACCGTCTTGGGCGTAAAGCTTCACGACACAACAGCGGGATTCAAATGCTATCGCCGCCAGGTGCTCGAAGCCATCGATCTCGATGCCATCCGCTTCAAGGGCTATGCTTTCCAAATAGAGATGAAATTCACGGCTTATAAGTTAGGCTTCAAAATCAAGGAGGTGCCTGTCATCTTCGTCAACCGCCGCGAAGGCACAAGCAAGATGAGTGGCGGCATCTTTGGCGAAGCACTCTTCGGCGTTATGCGCCTGCGCTGGGCAGCAATGACCGGACAAATTAAGCCGAGAAAGAAATAAGCAGAATGCCCCTCCAATGGGGCGTTTTGTGGCTTTTAATGATTGCTACAGTTGTGATAAGCAATCGTCACACTCTTTTTATCATATAACAGAACTATGCACAAAAGAATTCAAATAAAGAATGCTATCATTGTTAACGAGGGCCGACAGTTTGTCGGTTCTCTTTTGATAGATAACAACCAAATAGGTCAGATTTTGGAGGGGAAAGACGCCGTTCCAGATGAGCCTCCCATGGAAGTGGTAAATGCTGATGGCTGCTACCTGCTTCCAGGCGTCATTGATGAGCACGTACATTTCCGCGAGCCAGGTCTGACGGAGAAAGCCGACTTCGAAACGGAGAGCTATGCTGCCGCGGCAGGAGGCGTGACAACTGTTTTTGATATGCCCAACACGCTCCCCACCACTACAACTCTCGAAGCTTTCAACGAAAAATACGACATGGCAGCCACTAAGAGTCATGTCAATTTCGGGCTTTATTTCGGAGCAACACTCAACAACTATGAACTATTGCCACAACTCAAATTGCGCAGCATTGCTGGCGTGAAACTCTTCATGGGAGCATCCACGGGAAATATGCTCGTCGACGACAAAACGGTTCTCCGCTACATCTTCGAAAAAACTCCTACACTTTTGATGGTACACTGCGAGGATACGCCCACTATTGCTGCCAACATGAAGAAGTATAAAGAGAAATACGGAGCAGATCCCGACATACGCTATCACGGACTCATCCGGTCTGCCGAAGCGTGCTACAAATCCACAGCTGAAGCAGTGGCTCTGGCACGGAAATACGGAACACGACTCCATGTGGCTCACATTTCCACCGCTCGCGAACTGGAGCTCTTCAGCCCTACTAATCCGAATATCACAGCGGAAGTATGTGTGCCACATCTGCTCTTTTGCGATGAAGATTATATCCGATTAGGCAGCCGCATCAAGTGTAACCCATCTATCAAAACACGCGCCGATCGCGATGCACTGCGCCGTGCGCTCAACGATGGCACTATCTCAACCATCGCCACCGACCATGCTCCCCACCATCTGAGGGACAAAGTGGGTGGAGCAGCACGTGCCACCTCGGGAATGCCCATGATACAATTTTCCTTACCAGCCATGCTCGGACTCACCAATGAGGGTGTGCTCAGCATCGAGCGCCTTGTGGAACTCATGTGCCATAATCCAGCCAAGATTTATCAGGTGGAAAATCGCGGTTTCTTGCGCGAAGGCTACAAGGCCGACCTCGTATTGGTGCGTCCCAATAGCCCGTGGACACTCACCCCGAATCAGATTCGCAGCAAGTGCAATTGGAGTCCGTTGGAAGGCCATACCTTCCGTTGGCGTATTGAGAAAACATATTGCAACGGAGACCTTATATATAATAAAGGACACCTCGTGGACGAAAATCTCCACGGATTGCCTGTTAGCTTCTCCCGATGACTAAAGAACTGAAATACTACGCTCATACACTGGCCGAAGTTATAAACTGGCCGTTCTTCTTCAACGCCTGGAACCTCCAACCTCGCTTTGCTGGCGTGACGGCCGTTCATAACTGCCCAGCTTGCCGACAAGAATGGATCAATAGCTTCCCTGAAGAGGATAAGGTAGCAGCCAAAGAAGCCTCAAAACTATTCGATGACGCCACCCGCATGATCAACCGTCTCGACCTCACGCACAAAGGTTTTGCCTACTTCGGACTCTATCCAGCTTGGTCAGAGGAAGAGGATATTATCGTGGAGGATTCTCGAGGACGATGGAGTATTCCCTTCCTTAGGCAGCAGCATGTTCAGCACGCTGGAGACCCTCACTTGTGTTTGGCCGATTTCATTCGCCCTCGCGAACTCTACATCAAGGATGATATAGCGTCTATCATGGGTATCTTTTGCGTCTCTTTTCATCGCTCCGATGGTCAAGTGGAGTCGTTTGCTGACGATTATGAGCGTATGCTCTACCAAACGGTCTGCGACCGACTGGCCGAAGCCACAGCCGAACTGATGCACCGTGATGTGCGCCGCATCTATTGGGGATATGCTCCCGACGAACAGCTCACACACGAACAAATATGGAATGATGAATACCAAGGCATACGTCCGGCTGTGGGCTATCCGCAAATACCTGATCAATCCATTATCTTCTTGCTCGATGAGATTCTGAACTTTGGACGCATCGGTATCCAACTCACCGAAACGGGCATGATGCTGCCGCACTCCTCGGCATGCGGACTGCTCTTCGGCCACCCTAGCACATACTATTTTGGGATTGGACGCATTGGCGAAGATCAGTTCCAAGACTATGCGCGCCGCCGCAATCTCCCTATTCCACAACTACGCAAATTCTTATCACGCAATCTCGAATGATAGCTCGTATTCTTATTTTGCTCATTGCCCTACTGACTTTGCCAGCTTGGAGTATCGATCGCCTCGTTTTTCGCAACAAATGGCCGCACTGGGCACGCCTGCTTTTTGCGCTTCCCCATCTGCTCTTGCTCTTGGCTCTAACATTCATGGCCATCAATGAGAGCTACACCATGACAGCTGATGCCGTGAAAGGTTTTCTGCTTTCCGCCACTCTCTGCCTTGTTGTGCCCGAAACGCTCACCGCCTTATTGTTGCTCATCGGGCGCATAGGGAAGAAGCAGAAGCTCTTTCGACGTAGCATGACCGTTAGCGCGTACCTTGTCGGAGCATTCAGTTTCATACTTATGCTCTATAGTTTCACGCTGGGGTATAAGCGCATACAAACGAAACAATTTACGTTTACTCATTCTTCCATTCCGCCACAATTCAAAGGCTATCGCATCGCGCTCATCTCCGACCTCCATCTTGGCACTCTCCGCCACCATCAAGATGTGGTGCAGCAAATCGTCGACAGCATCAATGCACAACAACCAGACTTGATTGTCTTCGCGGGCGACTTGGTGAACTATCACGTTCGAGAGATAGAGCCTTTCCGCAACATCCTCAGCCAGCTCAAGGCGCGGGATGGCGTAGTGAGCGTTATGGGGAATCATGACTATCTGACTTATTTCCATTGGAACAGCTCTGCCGAGCGCATCGCCGCTGTTCGTCAGCTCCAACAAGAGGAACGCAATATGGGCTGGAAGCTCCTGCTCAACGAGAATCTTATTCTTCACCGCGGCAACGATTCTATTGCCGTTATCGGATTGGAAAATCACGGGAACCGCCCAAGCTTTCCCCGTCGTGCGAAACTACAGCAAGCACGCAAAAATATTTCGCCCAAATGTTTCCAACTCCTGCTGCAACACGATCCCAGCTATTGGGATGCACAGATTCTACCACATACTGACATTCCGCTCATGTTCTCTGGTCACACCCACGCCATGCAGTTTCAGATTGGCAAATGGTCGCCCGCAGCATGGTTCTATCCACAGTGGAGCGGCCTCTACCAACAAGGCAATCAAGCCCTTCTTGTTTGCCCTGGCGTAGGTGAAGTGCTCCTCCCTTTCCGCTTTGGTGCGTGGCCCGAAATAGACATTATTACATTAAGTACACATTAGCACATTGACACATTAGCACATTAGCACATTGCCAAATTAGCACATTCATTAACTAGCACATTCCCCCGATGTATCGCATTTACCAACTCCTCATCGTTCTGCCCCTCGGCATTCTTGCCACAATTCTAACCGCACTCGCCACCAGCATTGGTTGCATGGTAGGCAATGCCCACTTCTGGGGCTACTATCCTGCAATGCTTTGGGGTCGCATCATCTGCCGACTCCTGCTGCTCCCCGTCCGCGTCACTGGTCGAGAATATCTCAAAAACGGCCAGAGCTATGTTTTTGTGGCCAACCACCAAGGCCCGTTCGACATCTTCCTCGTCTATGGTTTCTTGAATCGCAACTTCAAATGGATGATGAAAAAGGCGCTCCGCCAACTTCCTCTCATTGGCTACGCCTGCCAGAAAGCCCACCACATCTTCGTTGACAAATCAGGACCGAGTAAAATCAAGGAGACCTACGACCACGCCCGCCAAACGCTACAAGGTGGCACTTCACTCGTTGTCTTCCCCGAAGGAGCGCGTACCTTCACGGGACACATGGGTATCTTTCGAAAAGGAGCATTCCAACTGGCTGATGAACTCCAATTGCCCATCGTTCCCATCACCATCAATGGTTCGTTTGATGTACTCCGCCGTCAGGACGGCTTCAACTTTGTGAAGCACCATCCGTTAGAACTTATCATCCACGCACCCATCTATCCCTCAGGAAAAGGCACGCAGGACATCCGAACTACCATGGAGGAAGCTTATCAAACTATCATGAACGACCTTCCTCCCCAATATCAAGGTTATATTCGCAATGATGATCAATAACAATTTTTCCCTTCGAGAAAAAGAACAATAGCAAAAAAGTTCACAGAAGTCTTGCACATTCCAAAACTTTGTAATACTTTTGCACTCGCATTCCAAAAGGAACGCACACCAACAACATGGTGCCCATAGTTCAGTTGGTTAGAGCGTCAGATTGTGGTTCTGAATGTCGTGGGTTCGAATC
>CAUSYJ010000114.1:0-5751 GCA_963535845.1 uncultured Alloprevotella sp. | reverse complement strand
CAGTGCTTCTGCGCGCAACTATGAGCGCTATATCGACACCGCTTATCAATTTATGGTGGACAATGGTTATCACTCCGTTAAGAGTGGTTATGTGGGCAACATCCTCCCGCGTGGCGAACACCACTACGGGCAATGGATGAACAACCACTACCTCTACGCCCTCAAGAAAGCAGCAAACTATCGCATTATGGTAAATGCCCACGAGGCTACGCGCCCCACAGGACTTTGCCGTACCTATCCCAATCTCATAGGCAACGAGAGTGCCCGTGGCACGGAGTATGAAGCAATGGGGGGTAATTCTGTAAATCATACCACTATCCTGCCTTTCACCCGCTTGATTGGTGGCCCGATGGACTATACACCAGGTATCTTCGAAATGGATTGTTCCAAATTGAATCCAACCAATCATAGCTATTGCCGCTCCACGTTGGCTCGACAGTTGGCACTGTATGTAACGATGTACAGTCCGCTCCAAATGGCTGCTGATGTACCCGAGCACTATCAGGCCCACATGGATGCTTTCCAATTCATCAAGGATGTGGCTGTGGATTGGGATGAAAGCCGCTATCTTGAGGCAGAACCAGGCGACTATATCACAATTGCCCGCAAGGCCAAAGGCTCTGAAAATTGGTTTGTGGGCTGCACTGCTGGCGACAACGGCCATACGTCCAACCTCGACTTCTCTTTTCTTGTGCCTGGTAAGAAATATGAAGCCACTATTTATTGTGATGCTAAAAATGCCAGTTGGGACAAAAATCCTGCGGCTTATACCATCACAAAGAAGACCATTACTAACAAAACGAAACTGACACTTCGCGCAGCCAGTGGTGGCGGCTTTGCCATTAGCATTATTGCAAAATAAAGCAACTCTATATGTGTTCGGGAGCAGAGCTTTCAGAACTGTCAGTTCTTGCGGCGAACCACGAAGCAGAATAATTCATCTAATTTATATAACCTAATAATACAAACATGAGTAAGAAGTTGAACTTCAGATTTCTGTTGCTGTTGGTGGCAGGAATCTTTCTCTCTCTCAACGTAGTGGCACAGACCATTACGGTGAAGGGACATGTACAGGACACTGAAGGTCATGCAGTGGTATTTGCCAGTGTGACCTCTATGAGTCCTAAGGCACTTACGAATACAGATGCCGACGGAAACTTCACCATTAAAGCTCAGCAGGGCAGCAAGCTCCGCGTGTCTTATATTGGCTATAAGTCGGCCGAGGTAGTAGCCGCTCCAACGGTGACTGTCGTACTTGAAGACAACAGTACGCTGAACGAAGCCGTTGTCATCGGTTATGGTGTGGCTAAGAAATCCGATTTGACGGGTTCTGTAATGTCTATCAAGCCAGACAGCAAGAACAAAGGTTTGGTTGTTAACCCGCAGGACCTCATCCAAGGTAAGGTGGCCGGCGTTTCCGTTACTTCCGCTGGTGGTACTCCTGGTGGTGGTGCAACCATCCGTATTCGTGGCGGTTCGTCACTGAATGCCAGCAACGATCCGCTGATTGTCATTGACGGTGTGGCTATGGATAACCAAGGTGTGAAAGGTCTTGCCAATCCGCTCTCTATGGTGAATCCGCAGGACATCGAAAGTTTCAACATCCTGAAGGATGCTTCTGCAACGGCCATCTATGGTAGCCGTGGTTCTAACGGTGTTATCATTATCACCACTAAGAAAGGTGCTCGCGGTCAGGCTCCGAAAGTCTCCTACGCTGGTAGCGTGACGATGAGTACGAAGAAAAAGACCCTGAAAGTGATGAACGGTGATGAGTTCCGCGCTTTTGTGAAAAAATACTACGGTGAAAACAGTGAGCCGGCACAAGCTTTGGGCACGGCCAATACTGACTGGCAGAAAGAGATTTATCGCACGGCTTGGAGTCACGACCACAATGTGACGCTCTCCGGTTCACTCAAGTGGATGCCTTACCGCGTTTCTCTGGGATATACCGATCAGCAAGGTATTCTCAAGACTTCAGATTTCCGCCGCTATACTGCAGCTTTGAATCTGAGCCCTTCTTTCCTTGACGATCATCTCACGATGAATTTGAGCGCAAAAGGCATGTATGCAGAAAGCCAATATGCCAACGGTAGTGCTGTAGGTGCTGCGCTCTGGATGGATCCTACGCAGTCAATCTATGATACAAAATCGGCCGATGCGGCTAATTTCCACAACTACTTCCAATGGCGCACTACGGGTGCCTCTCTGGGCGATCCGACTTGGCCTAACGCTTGGAACAATCTGGCTACGGCCAATCCTGTTGCTTTGTTGAAGCTCATGGACGATAAGGCGCGCAGCCGTTCTTTTATTGGCAACGCAGAGTTCAACTATAAGGTACATGGCTTTGAAGACCTTCGTCTTCACATGAACTTAGGTGCTGATGTTTCTCAAGGAAAGCAGACCACTATTAAGCCTGCTGGTTATCCTTCAGAGGACGGTCGCCAGACTTACTATTATGGCTACAATGGCTGGGATAAGATTTTGAAGCGCAATCTCTCTTTCAATGCTTATGCTCAGTACTATAAGGATCTCAACGATAGTCACCACTTCGACGTGATGGCTGGTTACGAATGGCAACACTTCTGGAGAAGTCAGCATTCCTTGACGTGGGGCAAATATCCTACTACCAATCCTAACTACGCTACTCTGCAGGCTAAACAGGTGGCAGAGGGACTCATTGCTGCAGGCGAAGCTCCGATCTACAATCTTTCTCCCTACGACTACAAGACAGAGAACTATCTCGTGAGCTTCTTCGGTCGTGCGAACTATTCTTATAAAGATCGTTATCTCTTCACGGCAACGTTGCGCGATGATGGTTCTTCTCGTTTCAAAGACCATTGGGCACTCTTCCCCTCTTTCGCTTTCGCATGGAAGGCTAAGAACGAACCGTTCTTGACGAATGTTGAAAAGATTTCCGATTTGAAGCTCCGCCTTGGTTATGGTCAGACGGGTCAGCAGGAAGGTATCGGCGACTATAATTACTTCGCTGTTTACGGTATCAATAAAGGTACGTCCAGCTTCTATCCCATCACGCGCCGCGATGGTAAACCTTACGGCGTACTCAACCGTCCAGATGCTTACGATCCTAATCTGAAGTGGGAAACTACCACTACTTATAATGCAGGTGTAGACTTAGGTTTCCTCAATAACCGCTTGACGGCATCTATCGACTACTATTACCGCAAGACAACAGACTTGCTCAATCGCGCATACGTTGCAGCGGGTACTAACTTTAAGAACACTGTGATGACGAACATCGGTTCACTCAAGAACACAGGTTTCGAACTTGCTCTCGACTACAAAGCCATCCAGACCGATGACTGGTTCTGGGACATCAACCTCAACGCCACTTACAACCAAAACAAAATTACAGAACTTATCGGTGGCGACGAGAACTACTATGTTGCAGTAGGTGGTATCTCTGCTGGAACTGGTTTTAACGCCCAAGCACACACTGTTGGCAAGCCTGCCTTCTCCTACTACGTTTATCAGCAGGTTTACGGCAAGGACGGCAAGCCCATTTCGGGCGTTGTAGTCGACCGCAATGGTGACGGACAAATCACTGAAGCCGACAAGTATTTCTACAAGAGCCCGATGGCTCCTTGGACGTTTGGTCTCTCTTCCCGTCTCTCTTATAAGCAGTGGGATTTGAGCTTCACGCTCCGTGCTAATGTTGGCAACTACGTTTACAACAACTACGATGCTGCTTCCTCTGACCTTTCTGCTGTTTGGTCTTCTTCGAAGTTCTTGAGCAACCGTCCGCTGGAAGCTATCAACCGCGGTTGGGCGTCTACCGAAGAACACGCTGTTTTGTCCGACCACTTTGTTCAGAATGGTTCTTTCCTGAAGTGCGACAACATCACGTTGGGCTATAACTTCACGAACCTTTTCCGTATGGGCAACTACTCAGGTCTGGGCGGCCGTCTCTACTTGGCAGCTTCCAACGTCTTTACCATTACGAAGTATAAAGGTATTGACCCCGAAGTTTTCAAAACTGGTTTAGGGGCAACACCTGGTATCGACAGCGACATTTATCCACGTCCTTTCAGCCTCACGCTGGGTCTGAACCTCAACTTCTAATTTAATAAGGAATTCGATTATGAAAAGAAATATCAAAACTATGCTGTCTCTGTCAGCCTTTGCGTTGACATTGAGCATGAGCTCTTGCGTCGGAGATTTGGACGTGAAGCCTATCGATCCGAACCTGAATACAAAGGTGGATGTTGAGGCACTCTTTAATAAGTGCTTTGCCAACTTGGGTATCTCTGGTAACGGCAGTTCCGACGACGATTGCGACGTTGACGGTATCGATGGCGGTACGTCAGGATTTGTTCGCCAGCTCTTCAATTCTAATGAGTTGCCTACTGATGAAGCCATTTGCTGCCGGGGAGACCCCGGTATCGCTGGTTTTACTAATAATGATTATGATGGTGCTAACCCGATGCTCCAACGTTTCTATTATCGCCTCTATTTCGGTGTGTCGATGTGCAACCAGTATCTTGCTGAAGCCGGCAACTACAATGCGCAGATGACGGCCGAAGTACGTTGGCTCCGCGCCCTCTACTATTACTATTTGATGGACAACTTCGGTAATATTCCGTTCTCTACCACGGTCACTTCTGTAAAACCACCGCGCTATACGCGTGCTCAGGTGTATGATTTCATTGAGAAAGAACTTCTCGAAATCGAACCACAGTTGTCTGACGCTCGTGCTAAGAAATCTTCTGATGAAGGTTATGCTCGTCCTGACAAGGCCGCCGATTGGTTGTTGCTATCTCGTCTTTATCTGAATGCAGAAGTCTACACCGGAACGGCACAATGGGCCAAGGCAAAAGAATATGCCAAGAAAGTCATGGATTCTCCTTATCATCTGAACACGACAGGCCAGAATGGCTGGACTGCCTACCAGATGCTCTTCATGGGCGATAATGGCGAGAGCAGTGCAGCTCAGGAAGCTGTGATGCCAGTACTCCAAGATGGTGTGCTGACTACCAGTTGGGCGTGTTCTCTCTTCTTGATGGCATCTACCTACGACAATACCATGCACCCCTATGCAGCTAATGTCGACGGCGCAGCCACTAATGGTACTACGCTGGCTTGGGCTGGTAATCGTGCACGTCCCAATCTGGTGGCACAGTTCTTTAACGGCAATGCCAGTGCTTGTCCACTCTCAACAACAAAGGACATCATCGCAGCTGCCAAGGACGACCGCGCACTCTTCTGGGGCGACGGCCGCACGGTGGACGTGACGTCGAACACTACGAAGGACTTCAAGAAGGGACTCTCTGTTACGAAGTTCACCAACTTCTATTCTTCCTCCACTACAGGTGCTGGCGCGAGCAACGTTCAGTTCCCCGATGCCGACTTCTTCCTGATGCGTGCAGCTGAGGCTTATCTGACTTATGGTGAAGCCGATGCTCGCTTGAACGGAGGTAAGACTTCCACCGAAGGAACGAATGCCATCAACGCTCTCCGCAAGCGTGCCAATGCTAAGACGCAGTCGTTCTACAATCTGAATGACATCATCAGCGAATGGTCTCGTGAATTCTTCTTTGAAGGCCGTCGCCGTATGGATTTGATTCGTTTCGGTCTCTATGGAGGTAACTCCTCTTACGTTTGGTCTTGGAAGGGTGGTACGCAAGCTGGTCGCAATTTCGCTGCCACGCGCAATCTCTTCGACATTCCTACGAAGGATTTGAATGCAAATCCCAACCTCAAACACAACGAAGGTTATAATTGATAGATAAAGTC
>CAUSYJ010000113.1:0-5796 GCA_963535845.1 uncultured Alloprevotella sp. | reverse complement strand
AGCACGGTCTTTGCGTTTACCCAAACCAATGAGCATAACGCGACCACTTACAGGCTTATTGATGAGCACGTGTACGTACTTAGTCTCTGGCGTAAGTTCGAAGGTTTCTTTTAAGTCGATGCGTGCACCGAACGTGTTGCTACCATAGCGCGAACGCTGGAAGCCAAGAATCTTTGCAGAGCTATTGGGAACAATAGAAAGGACGGAATCCATTGCAGTAAGATGGTTGTCAACCACTGCTACGTTTCCTTGCAGTTGGCCTTTACGGAAAGGAGAGTTCTCCCATGTGTCGTAAACACCGATTGATTTATAGTCCTGAGTCTCAAAGTTGATGGACTGTGCTACCGCTGTGGCAGGAAGTGCTGCCATACAGAGTAAAGCACCAGATATGATGGGGTGTTTCATTGTTATGGAATCTTAGAAAACTGAAAGGGTGGAGAGTGTAGGGCAAGCCTTTGAATCTGTCAGCGTGATACGAACTGCTTTAACAGAAGTGCCGTTGCCGTAACTATTAGCAGTAGAGCCGTTGAGCGGAATGATACGCTTGTAACCTACTGTGGTAGTGGTCACACCAGGGGCAGCTGCTTTCCACGTTGTGCCATCAGTGGAGGTTTCAATCTTGAAGCTCTTGATACGCTGTCCGAGGCGGATGTATTCCTGCAACATAACGTAGCGCACGGTTTGAGGAGTGTCCCACGTCAGCGTGAGAGTGGCATTGTTCACACCATCATTTGTTGCCCAGTATGTCTTAGCATCGCCGTCTGTTAGGTTCGCTGTTTCGTAGTTGCGATGAGCACCTGCCGTACGTGTGTTGCTCACCTCGATGTGTGCATTCTTAGCTAAGTCGTTGCCAAGTCTGTTCTTAAGCATCGTTCCGAGTTGTTTGAGTACTCTTACATCGGCTTCGGGCAAAACGCCGGCCTTGTTGGGTGGGCAGTTCAAAATGAGTGTAGCGTTGCGTCCCACTGTTTCCAGATACATCTGGAAGAGGCGCTCTGCGCTCAGTGGCGACTCATTGCTGTGCCAGAACCATCCCTGGTCGGTCATCTTAGCGTCACTCTCGCCTGGGAACCAGATCCAGCCATCTTCAGTACCGTACATACCGTTTCGCTCAGGTGCATAACCGAGGTTCTCTGTTGCCCAGTTGGTTTCACCAGCCCAGCCAGCTTCGTTACCAATCCAGCGCGCTTCTCCGCCAACCCCCCAGAGAATGATGTTAGGACAAACTTTGTGGATGGAGTCGCGCAAGTTCGGAATATCATAGTATGTCTCACGGTCAACGCTAATTGTTGTTTTGCGTCCGCCATAGTAGCCGTCGCCACCATTCGCGCCGTCAAACCACATTTCGAACTGATCCGTACCATAAGTAGCTAATTCGGCACACTGACGGAGGAAAACATCTTTCACATATTTGTCAGTACCATAAAGCGCTGAGTTTCGATCCCAAGGAGAAACGTAGAAACCATATTTCAAACCTAATTTCTGAGCTGCTGCTGCGAAATCGCGAGGAATATTGGTCTCTCGGCCAAAGGCGTTACCAGCTTTGACAACAGAATGGGTTGTCGAAGAAGTAGGCCAAAGACAGAAACCGTCGTGGTGCTTGACAACAGCAATACCACCCTTCATGCCAGCAGCTTGTACTGCTTTGAGCCATTGTTCAGGGTTGGGGGCTGCTGTTGGTGCAAAAATAGATTCGGCTTCGTCGCCATTACCCCATTCCAAGTTGGTGTAGGTGTTCATTCCGTAGTGGAAGAAAGCGTAGAACTCTGTTTCGTTCCATTTCAGTTGCCGTTCGGTAGGGAGCGGAAATACCGGTCCTGGTTCGTTGTCGGAATTTGTCAGCGTCTGTGATTGCAGAGAGAATTGGCTCTGTGCACTACTGATCACCGGTGCTGCCGACAAGGCCAGAGCGGATAACAAGTAAGTAATTTTTTTCATTTTAAATGATTAGGTGGGAAATTTTGGACAAAAATAGTCAAAACAACGAAGAATGCAAACCATAGTTTCAAAAATCGTACTATAAGGATTCTTCTTTTCTACTTTTCTAAGTCTGTCTTGCTCTTTATGGGAGGATATGGCATCTTTCCTTTTGCTGTTTTGCAAAAGGTGTATAAATGCCAATAGATATAGCTAAACCTCCTTCTCTCTTATCCCCTCTTAGGCGCGCGCTTCTGCTGAGTCTTCGTTTTGACGGAGGGACTGGATGGACAGTTTGCTGCAACTATCGTATAGTTTCTTATAGAATTTATGTCGGCAAAGCGTCGTGCTCGCTCCTAAAATGATGAGTTTCATTCGCGCTCGTGTGATGGCAACATTCATGCGGCGAAGATCGTTCAGAAAACCAATCTCGCCTGCCTCATTAGCTCTCACGAGCGACACGAGGATAACATCGCGCTCTTGTCCTTGAAAGGCGTCAACAGTGTTGATAGTGATCGACTTGCGCAAAGGGCGCAAATAGGCATTTTTCTTTAGCAGAGCGCGTAAATACTGCACTTGAGCTTTGTAGGGAGAAATGATGCCGATATCGATGCGCTCTTCGAGGAGGCGTTGTCGCCCTATGCGCTCGGCGTAGTTGATGAGCGTGGCGAGTGTGAGCCGTGCCTCCGCCTTGTTGATACGGCCGTAGCTCGCTCCAATAAATTGTTCGTGAAAATCCTCTTGCCCTTCGTTGTCTTCTCCCGCCGTATCAACCCACACAAGTGGCTCATCCATGTCGGCCATAATGCCGCGCTGACTCACTTCTGGTGCTGCTTGTAACTTTCCCTCATAGAACCATTCGGAACTGAATCGCATCAGTGCTTCGTTCATGCGGTATTGCACCGTCAGCAGGCGTACGGCTTCGGGATGTGTCTCCGCGAGTGTCTCCATGAGCGTTTTGTCCAAACCGCCATAGCGTGCTGCATTGCTTTTGATGGTTGGGGGCAACTGGCAGTGGTCACCGGCCAGCACGAAGCGGTCGCATTTTCGCAGCGCAATCCAACATGCAGGTTCGAGTGCTTGTGCGGCTTCGTCGATGAAAAGGGTATGGAAATGGATGCCTTGCAGGAGTTGGTTGGCACTGCCCACTAAGGTGCAAGCCACCACTCGTGATTGATCGAAGAGAGCATTGCGGATGCGAAGTTCCAGTTCGTCAGCCCGCTCTCGAAGGCGCGCAATCTTTTGGTGGAAACTCTCGCTGCGACCTTTGCGCGGTGTGGCGTAGAGTTGGCGAATGGTGCGACGTATGCTCCAAAGGGTGGAGTAGTCGGGATGGCTTTCGAAGCGTCGCTCGTAGGTGAAACTCAACATCTTGTCTGTCACGCGCGACGGATTACCAATGCGAAGCACGCTTACTCCGCGATCGGCAAGTTGTTCCGAAATCCAATCGACAGCCATGTTGCTCTGAGCACACACCATCACTTGTGGTTCGCGCCGCATCACCTCCATGATAGCTTCCACGAGCGTTGTGGTTTTTCCCGTGCCTGGTGGGCCGTGTACTATCATCACATCGCGTGCCGCTAACACATCGTTAACGGCCTGTTCCTGAGAGGCGTTGAGCCATGGTAGGTTCAGGTGAAGCAGGTTTTCTGTTCTGCTCACGGGTTTCCTACTGCGAATGATGTCGCGCAGTTCTGCCAAGCGGTTTCCACGGGCACTGATGACCGCATCGAGGGCTTCGTTCATTAGCTTGTACGAAGTCTCGTCAAAATTCAGTTGAACGCCACCATTCTCCAATGCTTGCAGTTGGGACAGTGCCTGCTCGTTGGGCAGAACCACCACCATCCTGTCGGCCTCGGCATAACTGATGGTGCCGCTAAAGTTGAGATATTTCAGACTGTCGCTGTTCTGCTGTGAGAAAAAGCAGACCGAGCGACCGTATTCAAAGTTGTGCTCGATGTCAGAGTCTGTTGAGCGATGAATTTCCACCACTAAGCGATCGAGCGAGTTGTAATAGCTGCGCCCCACGGTTACGGGAAACCAACAGTCGCCACGTTTCACCTTTCGTCCGATACCGAACGCCTCCGTTTCGCGGCGGAATTCGTTGCGTTCGAACTCATATTCTTTCTGAAGCAGTTGTTTTTGTTGTTGTAGGGAAAGCATCTGTTGTTGGGAGTGGGGGAGGGGAAAATGGTGGAGAGGGTGGGGCGGTTGTGTCCGATAAAGCAAAGGTTTCTTCTCTTATGGAAGAATCGGCTTGTCTGTAATCGGTTCGGCCGTAAAGCCTTTGCCTTGCAGGATAGGGTGCTCGTAGCGGTTCAGCTCATTGCTGGGATAGGCGGGCAATGAAGGTTCTGCTGTTGGCACATAAAAGAGAGAACCCACACGGAGGAACGATCCCTCAATGCGTGGTGTGAGGTCGAAATCGAAAAAGACCTCGTCGCCTGCATTCCATTTTCGACGAATGACGGCGTAGCCTTTTTCGATGGTGCAAAACTCCTCGCGCCCATTCACATAAATGAGTGGCATCGTTTTCTGCCAAGAAGGAATGAAAAGTCGGAGTTCCAGCGGTGTCTGACTCTTCAAGCCACCAACGCGCAGTTGCACCCGACTGCCAAACGGCATCCTACTGGTCTGATCCAGCGTGAGCGCAAATTTTGGTGTGACAATCCGCGAAAAAGCATTGAGATAGAGATTGATTGAAACACCCTGCTCGTCTGTGAGATACATCCACTGTGCGGCATCCACCACGGCTTGTTGCGCCAGATGCTGCTCGAACGTTTTTGTCAGCAAGGCGGGCATGAGTTGATTGAAGAGAGCTTCGTTGAGCGAATCGCAGTAGCGCGCCTCACCCGTCCATTGTAGGAGCGGTAAGCAATGCTGAATGGTGCTGATAGCTTCATAAACGGATTGCGGAGCTGTGAGCGTAGGTCGCTGCGGCGTAGAGGCTGTTTTCAACAGAGCTTTCACGTCTTTCTTTCGCCATTCCGCGAGCGGTCGAGGCATGGCGGGAGAAGTTCCAATCATGCCCGCCATTCGGAGGTTTGTTTGATCCTTGCTCAAGAACACTACGCTGTCGGCACTAATGCCGCGCAACGGGCGTTGGCGCAAAGTTTGTGCTTGCCCAATTGTTGCCGTGTAAAGGCAAAACAAAAGTAGTGGCAAGAGCCGTATCGTTGAGATTTTCATTACATTATTTTCGTTCAAAGTTACTCGGAAAATCCCAACTGATAAAGTTTTACATGTTTTTTTAGCTTTTGTTAGTAGCGCAAAAAAGGTAAAGTCTCTATCTTTGCCACAAAAGCAAAAGCAAATCCGATGAAGCATCTGATAAGTTTATTCCTGATATTGTTTTTCTTGTGCCAAACTCTCAGTGCACAGGATGTTGTTGAATCTCTCTCCGTTGATACAACAACCGTTGCCGTCGCAGCCCACAAACCGCTGGCCCAAAACGAAGCTTTGCAGCCGATTCTCGAGGTGCGCAATCCCGCATATAGTGCGTTCTCCCCCTTCTATGGCAATTTCTGGGGTGGTAGCTGGTCGCTACATCCAGGTCTGAACGTACAGTTCGGCATGAGTGCTTCCGTAGCTTTCGGAAAACATGCACCCAGTGGGGTTGGCTTTGGCCAAAATTTAGCGTTGGCGTATGTAAAACCCGTCAGTACGCGACTGCTCTTTGCTGCTGGTGTTTTCGCCAATCACATGAAATGGGGCGGATATGGCGGTACTGAACTGGGAGTGGGTGTTCTTGCAGCCTATCGAGCTACAGAAAAACTCGATGTGTACGCCTATGCCACGGCAAGTTTAGTGCCCAAAAGCGCACTATTATGGAGTCCTTACTATTGGGACGCCCCTGCGAAATATCGCGTAGGGATGGGA
>CAUSYJ010000112.1:0-5803 GCA_963535845.1 uncultured Alloprevotella sp. | reverse complement strand
TTTTTATAGAGGGTTTTACACAGCCTGTGGATAAGTTTTGAACGGCTGAAAAAAGGTCTTTTATAGTGGTCAATTTCTGTTGGAAAAGCTGCGTAAAATAGGAGTAAAACAGTGGTATATAGTGGAAAACTGTCAATAGCTTTAACTCTTCTGTCGACAGTAGGTTATTAGCCGTGTTTCCACCAGTTTTCAACGACTTTTCCACTACTTATCAACAGGAATAACTTAACTTTGCAGCCAACAATTTGGGCATCTATCGACGGGCAAAATAGTTCGCCGCATGGCCCTCTTAAAGATAGAAATCATGCACAAACTGAGAGTGGAAGAAATGGGGCGTTTGGAAGTGGGCGAGTTTAAGGCGGCCGAGAAATTGCCCGTAGTAATGGTGCTCGACAATATTCGGAGTCTTCACAATGTGGGGAGTGTTTTTCGGACGGCCGATGCTTTCCGCTTGCAGCGCGTTTGTCTTTGTGGCATCACGGGATGTCCTCCTCAGCAGGAAATACATAAGACGGCACTCGGGGCAGAAGACAGTGTGGACTGGCAGTATTATTCCACAACGGAAGAGGCCTTGGCAACATTGCGTGCTGAAGGCTACACCATCTACAGCATCGAGCAGGTGGAGGGAAGCCTCAAGCTCGACGAAATCTCCCTGCCATCCAATGGTCGCTATGCTCTGGTGATGGGCAATGAGGTAAAAGGCGTTCAGCAGCAAGTGGTAGATGCTTCGGACGCTTGTATTGAAATTCCGCAGTTCGGCACTAAGCATTCGCTCAACGTGAGCGTTACCGCCGGCATCGTGATGTGGGAATTTGCCCGACAATTGGGCTTTACGAAATAGTTGAGGAGAGGAAGAACAGAATTGTTTTATTTTCGGACGGGTTGGACCAGTCCGACTGGTCGGAGAATCAAAAAAAATCCTTTCTTCCTTCTAATTTCGAACAAATAGTTTCTGTCCTTTTTCTTGTCAATTGAGTTTTTCAATATAGCAAGCTTATTGTATCACGCAATAAGCTTGTTTTCTTCTAAAATATACCTTTTCATTGTTTTCCTTATTGCGTTGGCTGACACAATAAGGAAGTCAGCCGACAGCCTTATTGTATTTTCAAATATCCTTATTCTATTTGTGGTAGTTCTTATACTCTTCATCGCTGCTATCCTTATTCTGTTTGTCAGAATGAAGAAAGAAATGAGTATTTCAGCATAAAATCATCTGTCCGATAAGGAAACCGAACGCTCCATAGTTGCGTTGTTTCGGTCGGATAATTCTGAGTTGTATTTCGCGCGACTCTCAGTCGTATAGAATGCGAAAATAGTTTACAAGAAAGGGGGTGTGCTTCATAGTGTCCAGTATGTCGATTTATTGAGAGGATACAATGAAGGCTCACCTTGTTGTGTTGTTCGGTGAGCCTTCTATGGTGTTATCCTTTTGCCTTGTAGGCCAAGGCGTAGAAGTTGATTTGCTTGATCATAGCCAGCAAACCATTGGAGCGCGTAGGCGAGAGATGTTCGCGTAGGCCAATGTCGTCGATGAAATGGAGTTTGGCATCGAGAATCTCCTGCGGCGTGTGGTCGTTGATAACGCGGATGAGAAGCGCGATAATGCCCTTCACAATCAGCGCATCGCTCTCAGCGCGGAAGTGCAGCCGACCGTCTTGTTCGTCACACACAATCCATACGCGGCTTTGGCAACCATCGATGAGGTTACTCTCGTTTTTCTCTTCAGCAGGCAGAGGGGTTTGTTCCTCCCCCATGTCGATAAGCAACTGGTAGCGATCCATCCAGTCGTCCATTTCGCTGAACTCTTCAATAATTTCTTGCTGTGATTCTTCTATTGTCATTGTTTCTGAAGTTACGATGATTGATAAATAAAAGCTTTTTATTTTTCTTCAAAAAGCGTTTGTATGAGCGTTTGTCCTACGGCTTTGAGCGTCTCGCGAGAGATGTTCTGCGGCGTGTCAATGGTGGTGTGCCAGGTACGGGAGAAACCGTTGCCGTTGTCGGAGATGATGTCGATTGTGGGGATATTTGCAATACGATTCATGGGGATGTGGTCGTCAGTGACTGCCGTTCCGTCCTGCTGCAAGAAGTAGTTGTCAGCCCCCACACTTTGTGCCGCGCTCCACACCTTTGCCACAACGTTTTGCGCATACTGCATGCTGTAGTATTCAAACTTAAATTGTGCATCGTCGCCGCCTACCATATCGAGGAGAATGCCGTAGCGCGGTTTGTAGTCCTTAGGTAAGTTGTTGGCCCAATATTGACTGCCGAGGCACCAATCGTTCTCGTCCTTGGTTTGTGGCCCCCAGTAGGGAGCACCATAGTCCTCCGAGTCGAAACATACGAAATCGACACCAACAGAAGGGTTGAGCTGATGAATTTGACGCGCCAATTCCATCATAACAGCCACACCGCTCGCGCCATCATTGGCGGCCATAACCGGCTCATGATGTTTTGAAGAATCAGGATCAGCATCGGCCCAAGGACGACTATCCCAATGGGAACAAATCACGATGCGCTCACGGAGTTCGGGCTTGTAGCTGGCAGTGATATTATTGCACTGGAGCATTTTTCCATCCCATCCTTTGACAGTCGTTTTCTGTTCGCTAACGGTCAGTCCGAATCGCTTGAAAGCTTTGACGATGTAATTAGCACAACGGTCGTGGGCTTCGCTATTTGGGACACGTGCTCCGAAATCACATTGATCCACGATATACTGATAGGCACTGTCGGCGTTGAATTGCACTTTTGCCAGTTCAGCGTCGGGTTTTACCGCGTCGTTCTGCTGTTTGCTTTTGCAACTTGTCAGACCTACCAGTCCGACGGCTAAAGCTGTTGTGAGGAATTTGAAAGAAAGTTTCATATAGATATAAGTTATTGAAAAATCCCTTTATCTTCTTCATAGATAGTTAGGTTCTGTCGGCTCCGATGAACCATATCCGAACGTTTCTCTTTATGAAGAAGATAAAGGGAGCTTTTGTTTAGTATATTTTCTGCCACTGATTCATCACTCGGAGGAAGTTACCGCCCCATATCTTGCGGAGCTGTGCATTTGTAAGGCCTTCGTTGATGAGTCGGCGGGTGAGGTTGAGCATTTCAGCCTCTGAAGCCAAGCCTGGAACGCCTCCGTCGCCATCGAAGTCGCTTCCGATGCCAACGTGGTCAATGCCAGCCACGTCTATCATATGGAGCAGGTGGGCTACAACGTCGCTAATTGTGGCTTGGCCGTCTTCGCGGAGGAATCCGTGGTAGAAGGTGACTTGCGCAACGCCTCCCTTGTCGGCCAAAGCCCGCAGCTGATCGTCCGTGAGGTTACGCGGATGATTGCAAAGGGCGCGGCTCGATGAATGGGAGCAGACAGGCGGCAACTGACTATAGGATAAGACGTCGTAGAAACTCTTTTCGCCAGCGTGCGAAAGGTCTACCATCATGCCCACGCGGTTCATTTCGTCGACAACCTGCTTGCCGAAATCGCTCAAGCCGTTGTGTTCGTTGTTAGAACGGGATGCGGCGTCGCAGATGTCGTTATCGCCGTTGTGGCAGAGGGTCATATAGACCACTCCCTCATTGCGAAAGCGCGCTATGTTTGTTAAATCGCGGCCTATAGCGTAGCCGTTCTCAATTCCGAGGAAGATAGCTTTCCGTCCCATAGATTTGAGGCGGTGGGCATCCTTCGGAGTGTAGGCTATCTCAGCTCCGCGCACATTTTCTACCATATCTCTGATTTCTTGCAATATGCGCTGCGCCTTGTAGGTGGCTGCTTCGAGTTCGCTTGTGCTGCGCCCTTCTTGTTTTAGATAAGCCACCATGATGACAGAATCGATCATGCCTTCTTGTAGCTTATGGAGATCGACGAGCACCTTTGGGTCGCGGTGGTCGAAGTTGACGCCTTGCTCGAAAAACATAGGGGTGTCGGTGTGCGAGTCAAGGGTAAGAATCTGTTGGTGTACTTTGCGAGCGCGGCGGAAGGACTCGGCCTGCGTCATGAACCAGCGGAAGAGCGGCAGCATACTTTCATCGCCGTTCTGAATAAAGCATTCGGGATGCCATTGTACACCTATGATACTTTTCTCCTCGTTGCTTTCCACGGCTTCTACTACGCCGTCGGCGCTGCGAGCCACTACGCGTAGATGAGGTCCTGCTTCGTTGACGGCTTGGTGGTGGAAACTATTCACCGCAAAGCGCGAACCCAGCAGGTTGCTTATGGTGCTGTCCGCTTCTGCCTCAACAAAATGTGTGGGCAAGTATCGGGGAGCATCTTGGGAGTGCTTCAAGAGTGGAGCATCAGGCATGGCCACACGAATATCTTGATGAAGACTGCCACCGAGTGCAGCTGCAAGTACCTGCATACCGCGACAAATGCCCAGCATCGGTATTTGGCGGTCGAACGCAAACCGAGTGAGCAACAACTCGAAGCGGTCGCGTTCGGGATTGATACTATGCAATTCGGGGATAGGATCAGTGTCCAGATAAAGTGGATTGATGTCGGCACCGCCACTTAAGAGAATTCCGTCAACACGATCAAGGAGCGTGAGAATTTCTGTAATGTTCTGAGTGGGAGGTAGGACAACTGGTATAGCACCTGCCGCCTCCAGACTCTTATAATATCCTTCGCCGAGCGTACAACCATTCTCACCGAAATTTCCCGTAATTCCGATGATGGGCCGAGCTTGGTGGTTGGGGTAATGATCTGTTACGCTGTCGTAATCTAAGTTGATATTGAAGGACATAATTATATGTGTATATAAGTTGTGGGCATCTCGCTATCCGCGTCTTTTGTTGGTAAAGATTTGCCAAGCAGATGCTGATTGCGGGGTGAGATGTGATGAATGTCAGAAAAGAAAGACTGATGAATGAGAACCTCGGGCTCTCATCCATCAGCTTAGTATTTTCGTTTAGGATTCTTCGGAAACCAGCCTTTCTTAACACGTTCTTTCTGCTCAAAGAGTTCCAGAATGGACCAAAGCAGAGAGAAACCAGTGATTGCAGAGAGGCAGCTCCAGAAAGTACTCTCAATGAATATTGCACCTATTGTGCCAGCGAGCCCGAGTAGGAGAAAAATCCACCAAGGGCGTGTACCGAAATAGTACTCTGTCTTGATGACCACTGGATGAAAGGCGCCGATAATCAGAAAGGTACAAAATCCTATCAGGATACCTTCTAAGTACATAGCACTTTATTTAGTCGATGTCTTCCGTATCCGCAACTTCAATTTTCTTGCGGGGAGTGCGAGGTTTGCGAGGTTTCTTGTCCACAATGTTTATTGTAGGGATAGGTATCTCGCGGTTGATGGTTTGTTCGAGGCTGATGAGAGTCTCCGTAGAGATTACGCCGGGGATTTCCTGAATCTTATGGTTGAGTAGCTCCATGAGATGCTCGTTGTCGTGGCTATAAAGTTTCACCAACATAGTGTAGTTGCCCGTTGTGAAGTGGCACTCCACGATTTCAGGTATCTTGTCGAGTTTTGTGGCTACATCTCTGTACATAGAGCCGCGCTCTAAGCGAATACCAACATAAGTGCAGGTGCTATAGCCTATGGCCTTTGGATTTACATTATAACCGGAACCAACGATAATACCAGCTTCGATGAGACGCTGTACGCGTTGGTGAATGGCAGCTCTGGAAACTCCACAAACAGCTGCAACGTCCTTGAAAGGAACTCGAGCATTCTCAGTAATAACACCTAAGATATGCAAATCTAGATTATCTATCTTCTCCATTTATATAATATAATTTATTTATGCGTTCTTAAACCGTTAGCAAAGTTAACCTTTTTCTGATGGATATTATAATATAAATGTAG
>CAUSYJ010000111.1:0-5842 GCA_963535845.1 uncultured Alloprevotella sp. | reverse complement strand
GTGAAGGACATTGCCCATACAAGTATAATCGACAGGATCAGCATTGTTAGGTCGATGGTTGTGATACCTCCCAAGTTTGTCATTGGGGAGATAAAACCGGTGATACCAAGGATGGCGAGAATATTGAAGACATTAGAACCTACAACATTACCGATGGCGATGCCGCTCTGTCCCTTGCGAGCTGATATGATGGAGGTAGCGAGTTCTGGTAGTGATGTTCCGCCTGCAACAATAGTCAGACCTATGATGGCATCTGATACGCCCAATTGTTCGGCGACTGTACTTGCACCACTCACAAATAAATTACTGCCGACAATCAAGCATCCAAGTCCGATGATAATAAAAAGGATACTTTTCCAAAGGGCTTGTGATTTTTCGGTTTTAGAATCCTCTGTTTTCCCATTGCGAGCTATTTGCAACGTATAGGCAAGGAAGAGTGCAAAGCCGATGAGCAACAACAGCGAGTCGATGCGTGTGAGGTTTCCGTCAAGGCAAACAGCCGTCAGTAGGAGGGAGGCAACGAGCGCAAAAGGAATATCTTTAATAATAGTTGCTTGCGAAATAGAGATTGGAGCTACTGCTGCGGCAGCCCCCACAATGAGGAGGCTGTTGAAGATGTTTGATCCTACGATATTTCCCAATGCTAATCCCGTGCTGCCTTTAAGGGCTGAGACAACAGAGGTGAATAGTTCAGGAGCACTTGTGCCCATGGCTACAATGGTTAGACCAATGACAATTTCAGGAATGTTCATCTTTCGTGCAATGGCAGCAGCTCCGTCCGTAAACTTGTCTGCACCCCAAAGTACTGCGATGATACCAATGAGAATGTAAGCGATGCTGAGTGTCATGAATGAATTAAAATAGATAGTTAAGCATATTCCAGACGGCTATGATGTGGCAAATGCTTCCGCCGAGAATAAAGAAATGAAAAATACTGTGCATATAGCGGCGCTTGTGTAGCGTATAGAATAGGGCACCAGTGATGTCGCTTATTCCTTCTGCTATCAACCAACCGAAGGAAGAGGCTGGAAGGCTGTGGATTAGAGGATTGAATGCCACTAAAATACTCAGCCCCATGCCAATGAAGCAAATGGTTTCCAGATTACTGTGGGCTTTGAGTTTATGGAAACTCATGATCGTACCGATTAGAGCACAGAACCATACAAAAATGAAAAGTCCCCATCCCCAGAATCCTATCTGTCGTAGGGCAATGAGTGTAAAGGGAGAGTAGCTTCCAGCAATGTGCCAATAGATGGCTGCATGATCCCATTTTCGTAGGATATGTTTCATCTGCGAGTCTTCACGCGCAGCGTGGTAAACGGTAGATGCAATATAGGATGTCAGCATACCGAAGATATAGAGGATAATTCCTACTGTAGCCCAGCCATCTGTTCGTGTCAGACAATAATATAGAAATAGGCATCCAAAGATAATACCAATCAGGATACCAGCTGCGTGTGACCAGGAGTTGATCTGTTCTTCGCGCCTTGTATAAAACGCCATGGAAAATGTCTGCTGATTTTGTGTTCGCAAAAATAGTCAAAGTTTTGTGATAAACCGAACGTTTCTGATGCTTTCACTACTATACCTGTGGGAAGCCGATAAAAATGTCGTACTTTTGTAGTGCGAAGTTTTGCTAAGGAATGAATAGATTTATACGCTTGTTGAAGGATTGGACGCTACCGGTATCTATAGCTTTGGGAGCTGGTGTCTACCTGATTTTTGCTTATACGCCGGGATTGGAACAGGCAAGTGCTTTTTTTGCTCCTATCATGGAGACTATTTTACCGATGTTCATGTTCTTTATTCTCTTTGTGACCTTCTGTAAAGTTGATTTCAGAAAGATGATACCTGTCCGTTGGCATTTGTGGATAGGTGGACAGCAGGTGCTATTTGTCTTATTGATGGTTGCACTCATTTTGTGCTTTTCTTTGAAAGGAGATAACCTTATTCTGGCTGAAGGAATTTTGGCTTGTATCATAGGTCCTTGCGCTGCGGCAGCTCCTGTTGTTACGGCAAAACTAGGTGGGAATTTAGAAAGTATGACTACGTACACTTTTATTTCCAATTTCATAACGGCGGTACTAATTCCTGTGTTTTTCCCATTAATAGAACCGAGAACTGCTATTGACTTTGCGGAAGCTTTCTTTCTCATTCTTTATAAAGTGACACTCGTTCTAATTATTCCTATGGGGTTAGCTTTCATTGTGAAGCACTTCTTTTCTCGATTCCATTATTGGGTGATCAATGTGAAGGATTTGAGCTACTATTTATGGGCCGCATCTTTGACAATCGTGACAGGGACAACAGTGAAAAATATCTGCCACGCTCAGACTTCAGCTTCTTTTCTCCTACTTATAGCCCTATTGAGCTTGCTTCTCTGTCTCCTTCAATTTTTCATGGGCTGGCGGATAGGCGATCGCTGTGGTAGTATCATAGAAAGCGGTCAGGCTTTGGGACAAAAGAATACAGCTTTTGCCATCTGGATTGCTTCTGTCTATCTCAATCCTCTTAGTAGTGTAGGTCCCGGTTGCTATATTTTATGGCAAAATATTATCAATAGTTTCGAGCTTTGGCAGAAAGAAAAAAAGGGAAAAATGAAGGTTAGTTGACATCAGTTAGTTCTCTTGGGGTTTATGGTTGCAACTAACAGAGATTACTGATAAATCTTTGCGTAAAACCTTGTTATTCCACGATGCTTTTTCTTTTTGTGCACAAATATTTTACATAAAAAGTGCAGACAACTTAAAAGTTGTCTGCACTTTTTATGTAGTGTAGTGATAAATTATTCTGCGCTCAGAGTAAAGCGGCGGAAAGCTACAACCGTGAGGTTCTTATCGCCACGTTGCAGATATTCCTGCACCGTAACAGTCTTATCATCAACGGGTAAGCAGTAGTCTTGGTTAAGGAGACAGCTCTGCTTATAGAACTTGTTCATACGACCGTTAGCGATATTTTGAATCATTGCCTCGGGAAGGTTTGCAGCTTTTTCTTCAGCTGTTTCTTTCTTGATGCGACGGATATCTTCAGCTTGCTCTTCTGTAATTTCCTTCTTAGCAATACCTTCTGCAATGTGTTCCTCGTTCTCAGCAATGTAGAGGTTGTAACCAGCTTTTTTCAATGCAGCTTGAACAGCCTTTTCAACTAGTTCATCACGAGTTTTCTCAAGAGCAACTTTAAGTTCTTCATCACGAACATCAGCGGGGATATCCTGCTCGCTCAAAGAGAGAGGATTAGCAGCTGCAATGTGCAGTGCCAAACCATGGCCAATTTCCTCATTGCTCTGATTGAGCTGAACGAGTGTGCAAAGACCGTTCTTATTCTGGTGATTGTAAGAATAGATATTTTCACCTTCGAGGAAGAAGTAACCATCAAGCTCAGTCTTTTCACCCGTTACACCAGCACGAGAAGTGATTGCGTCAGCAACAGTCTGGCCGTCAGCCAATGTAAGTGCATTAACTTCATCGATGTTCTTAGCTTTAGCGGCGATAGCAGCATCGAGGATACTCTGAGTAAGGTCAATAGTGTCCTGGTTGTTAGCAACGAAGTCTGTTTCGCACTTAACAGCAATCATAGCTGCAAAGCCGTCAGCAACTTTAACGAGTACGCAACCATTCGCAGTTTCGCGGTCAGAACGCTTAGCTGCAACAGCTTTACCTTTAGCGCGGATGATTTCTACAGAGGCGTTGATATCTCCGTTAGTTTCTTCGAGGGCTTTTTTGCAATCGCTCAAACCAGCGTTCGTCAACTTGCGGAGTTTCTTGATCAGTTCTATATTAACTGCCATAATTATATTGGTTTGTTTAAGGGAGATTATGAATAAAAGAGAGTTTAGGGTAAGGACATGATAGCGCTCACCCTAAACTCTATATTTGTAGTAAGAGTTTACTCTGCAGAAGCTTCAGTTTCTGCTGCTGCGGGGGCTTCTTCCTTACGAGCACGAGCTGCGCGCTTGCGGGGAGCCTTTTCACCTTCCTGCTTTTCTGCAGCATCCTGATCTGCTTTTTCTGCCTTACGCTCTTCAAGACCTTCAGCAACAGCACCGCAAACAGCATCGAGGATAACAGAGATGCTGTCCTTTGCGTCGTCGTTAGCAGGGATTACATAGTCTACAGAGTTGGGATCAGAGTTAGTATCGACGATACCGAAAACAGGGATACCAAGACGTTGAGCTTCTTTGACTGCAATGTGTTCTTTCATCACATCGACAACAAAGAGGGCTGCCGGCAGACGAGTGAGGTCAACGATAGAACCGAGGTTCTTCTCGAGCTTTGCGCGCTGGCGGCTAATCTGAAGAATTTCGCGCTTTGAGAGGTTAGAGAAAGTACCATCGGCAGTAAGTTTGTCAATGTTGGCCATTTTCTTCACTGCCTTGCGGATTGTTGGGAAGTTGGTAAGCATACCGCCCGGCCAACGTTCAGCAACATAAGGCATGTTAACGCTAGCTGCCTTCTCGGCGATAACGTCTTTAGCTTGCTTCTTAGTAGCTACAAACAAAATCTTCTTACCGCTCTTAGCAATATTCTTGAGAGCTTCTGCAGCTTCATCAATTTTAGCTACAGTTTTGTGAAGATCGATAATATGAATACCGTTGCGCTCCATAAAAATGTAAGGAGCCATTGCGGGATTCCATTTGCGCTTGAGGTGACCGAAGTGACAGCCTGCCTCAAGAAGTGTTTCAAAATTTGTTCTTGACATAATGTGTTGTTTACTTTCTTTGTTAGTTGAGAGTGGTGGTCGAAAGACCACAACCCATGGATTTGTTCAACCAGCCATCGGGTAGACTTTTCTAAAGAAGTGTCCCGAAGGTTTAGATACTAAACGCCAATTCAGCAGACAATGCCGATTAACGTTTGCTGAACTGGAAGCGACGACGTGCTTTTGGCTGACCTGGCTTCTTACGTTCAACCTGACGAGGATCGCGAGTAACGAAACCTGCCTTGCGAAGAGCTGATTTGTCTTCAGGGTTGAGTTTGTAAAGTGCGCGAGCAATAGCAAGACGGAGTGCCTGGCTCTGACCAGTGAAACCGCCACCATCTATATTTGCCTTAATGTCATACTTCTCGAGAACTTCTAACAGTTGCAGAGGCTGCTTTACAACGAACTGCAGGATAGAGCTGGGGAAGTATTCCGTCAAATCGCGTTTGTTAATTGTAATTTTGCCAGTACCTTCAGTCAGGAAGACACGGGCTACAGCGCTCTTACGGCGACCTAATGCGTTAATTGTTTCCATTTACTGCTTTATTTATACTGGTTAATATCAATTTGCTTGGGGCTCTGAGCTTCGTGCTTGTGTTCGCTACCTGCATAAACATACAGATTGTCAAGCACTTTAGCACCTAAGCGGTTCTTGGGGAGCATACCCTTAACAACGCGACGGAGAAGTTTGTCAGCACCGTTTGGCTTTGCAAGGATAGAAGCAGGGGTGTTTTCACGTTGGCCACCAGGATAACCTGTGTAGCTGTAGTAAATACGATCCGTCATCTTCTTACCTGTCAAGCGAACCTTGTCAGCATTGATGATAATAACATTGTCACCACAATCTACGTTCGGAGTGAAGTTTGGTTTGTACTTACCGCGAAGCAGTTTGGCAACTTTTGAGCCGAGACGGCCTAAAACTTGGTCCGTTGCATCAACAACGATCCATTCTTTCTGTGCGGTCTCTTTGTTGGCAGAAATGGTCTTGTAACTTAAAGTGTCCATTTTTTGTTTGTTTGTAACTACTAATAATTAAAATCAGCGCCCGATGGTTCTTTAGCTTGGTTAGCTGGCCAAAGCTGCGCAAGCGTAACCCTCTGACATACAGTGCTAAGACACTGCTTGATAATAATCGGCCCGCAAA